>NZ_CM003596.1:1200000-1500000 GCF_001435845.1 Psychrobacter sp. P11G3 | reverse complement strand
ATATTGCCAATCATACCTGTAGATGACATTGGTAGGCTGCCACGATTTACCGTCTCTGTCTTAGCTTGCTGTTTTGCCATTTGCATGGCTTCATATTTTGCAGCCATTGACTTGGGACTTAAACCCGACATCCCTGAGAGCATACCTTCAGCACCGCTACTGTATTCATCATAATTATCATAGTCCTCACTACTGTAATTATCGTTACTATAATCGTCGCTATCATAATCTGCTGTATCGTAGGCATACTCGTTATCGCTGTTGGTATCACTGCTCGTCGACTCATTCTCCCCTGCTTCAGCCAATATAGCAGCAATAGCTCTTCTCTCTGCTTCAGCTTCTGCTCTAGACTTATCATAATCACTAGGATAGTCGGACTCTATCGAATCTTTCACATCATCATAATCATTATAGTCATCATTGTATGGCTCATCATCACTTTCGCTATATGCACCTTCAGGCTGATACACATAGGTTTCTATGATCGTTCTGAGCAAGCTACTCGATCCTGCGTCGATACTATCTGGGTCAATGAATGGTGCTGAGCGATAGTTGGCTGTGGCGACTGCGACATGCTCGGTCGCCAAGTGCTGACGAATGGCTGCAAGCAAGTGTGATTTGGCTTGGTTTTCGGTGCTTGGATACTTCTCTTGATCAAACAGCTGCTCATAACGCGCGGCCTGAGCATTTTGACTGGCAGTAAAGGCTTGACCCTGACGTTGGCTCTGCGCGGCATCTGCGACACTAAAGTCCATCATAGTACTAGAGGCGCTGCTATTCGACGACAGGTTTGAAAATGAGCTGGCTGGAGTTGATTGGCAACCTGCGAGTACAAGCGAGGCACTACCAACTAGCAATGCGATAGAGGTAAATTTACCGGCTGGATATAGATGACCGTTATTATTGTTACCATTATAGTCTTTATAATCAGTGCTAGATAAATAAGCAGGCGCAGTCTCAGAGTAGCGCTGTCGATTGCGGTTATTAATATGGTGTGATGACATAGTAATCTCTTTGTATGAATAGACAGTCGATAATGAGTGTACAGTGGTACCGTTATTTATATCACAAGACGTTACAATTTAGTAATATTAGCGAATATTTCTAAAGAATTTCTTCATTCATAAATAATTTTCTCTGTATAACTGTTGTCTTATCAGTAGCTTCATTTACTTGAAAATCAGCCCCGTTTACTTGAAATATAGCTGATACAGCTAAACGCTATAAAAGCGTACACCACAAAAGATAATAAACAACTTTCTACTATTTCATATTTTCGTTACTATTTAGGCTTACCTACTTCCTAGCTCTATGCTTTCAACTCGCGTAAAAAGGACTTTGCGATGTCACAGTTATTATCTCGCCACCATCGAACCGCTCAGCAGCGTAAACCAAAAATTAATACCTTACTCAAATCTAGCGTTGTGCTCATTACCAGTACGCTTCTGCTATCTATATCTGTACAGGCTGTAGAGTCAACGGCCTCAACAAGTAACGCCACGGTCAACAATACATCAATCAATACCAGTGCCATAAACTTGGCCATCATGGCCGATAGTCCAACGGTACTCTCTGAAACCAAGCGCATCACGCGAGCGAAGACCAATACACTTAACACCACATCGAACAATGCTAACAATGCTAATAATGACCAAGCCATCTATTCTGAAGACGCCATTCATCATCCAGTTTGGGCAAAAAACGGCATGGTAGCGACCCAAGAAGCGCTTGCCTCTGATATCGGTTTACAGATTCTAAAGGACGGTGGTAATGCAGTAGATGCTGGCGTTGCAGTAGGTTTTGCCCTAGCAGTAACCTTGCCGCGTGCGGGTAATATCGGTGGTGGCGGTTTTATGATGATTTATGATGCCAAGCAAGGCAAAACAGTGGCGCTTGATTACCGTGAAAAAGCACCAAGTAGCGCCTCACGCGATATGTACCTTGATAAAGAAGGCAATGCTGTCAGCGACTTATCTCGCTATCATGGCTTGGCCGTTGGCGTGCCAGGGACAGTAGCAGGACTACTAAAAGCATTAGAAGAGCATGGTACGATGAGCCGCGAGCAAGTTATGGCACCAGCGATTGCACTGGCTGAAGACGGCATAGAAGTCACTGCTGGCTTGTCCGAGTCACTCACGGCGCTGAGCGATCGCCTGCAAAAATGGCCAAGTACTAAAAAAGTATTTTTTAAGCCTGATGGCAGCGCTTATCAGCCAGGCGAACGTCTAAAACAGCCTGAGCTTGCGCGTTCGCTAAAGCGGATTGCGGTACAGGGTACCGATGGGTTTTATAAGGGTGAGACCGCTCAAAAATTGGTCAAAGCAGTCAATGAAGCTGGCGGCAGCATGAGCCTACAGGACTTAGCCAATTATCAAGCCATCGCTCGCGAACCTGTCAAAGGCGACTATCGTGGCTATGAGATTGTCTCTATGCCGCCGCCCTCCTCTGGTGGTATTCACATCGTACAGATTTTAAATATCTTAGAAGGCTATCCGCTCAAAGACTACGGACAAAATAGCGCCCAAACCATTCACTTAATGGCGGAAGCGATGCAGTTGGCTTATGCAGATCGAGCTGAGTATCTGGGAGATGCCGACTTTATCGATGTACCTGCCAGCGGTCTAACCTCACAAGCTTATGCAGACAAACTGCGTACATTGATTAATCCAAATAAAGCCACGCCAGCAGCTACTATCAAAGCTAACAACCCTCTGCCGTACGAGAGTGATCAAACCACACACTTCTCTATCGTTGATAAAGATGGCAATGCGATAGCCAATACTTATACGTTAAACTTCTCTTATGGTACTGGTCTCGTTGCGGACGGTACAGGTATTCTGCTCAATAATGAAATGGATGATTTCTCTGCCAAACCGGGCGTACCAAACGGCTACGGTCTACTTGGTGGCGACGCCAATGCGGTGGAAGCCAATAAGCGTCCACTGTCTTCTATGAGTCCGACACTCGTATTCAAAGACAGCAAACCTTACATCGTCACGGGTAGTCCAGGTGGTAGCCGCATCATCACGACTGTCACTCAGATTATCTCCAACGTCATCGATCATGATATGAATATCGCTGAGGCAACACATGCGCCGCGTATCCATGATCAATGGCTACCTGATGAGATTCGCGTTGAAAAAGCACTGAATATTGATACCGTGAAAAAGCTCGAATCAATGGGTCATACCGTCAGTCCAAAATCCGCGATGGGATCTACACAATCGATCATGCTCACACCAAACGGTGTTTATGGATCGTCTGATCCACGTATTGTCGATGCAGCGGTGGTTGGTTACTAAAAAACTGTCTTTAATTATCAGTCACATAGCCCTCTATACCTTGTTGTATTGAGGGCTTTTTGATGTTGCCTATAACCGAGTTTTTATGACGTAATGACTTAACTTGCGCAGATTAAACCCTTTGAACCTGTGGCTGTCTGCGGCAAATAATGCTATTATTGACGACCCCATTTAAAACGTATCAATATGGCTATCGAGGTCTTATCGGCCTCTAGATATCAGTATAATTGATTGATAATCATCAGTTATTTTATCGGTAGCTTATTTCTTTGATCGTACCAGTAAGAGTCTTCTATGGCATTTGTACATCTTGGCATTCACAGCGAATATTCCATCACCGATTCTATCGTGCGTATTAAACCGCTGGTAAAAGCTGCTGCGGCTGACAATCAGCGCGCGTTGGCATTGACCGATTTGTCCAATTTATATGCCACGGTGAAGTTTTATCGTGCCTGTTTAGGTGCGGGTATCAAGCCTATTATTGGCAGTGAAGTCATCATGGATAATGAAGACACACGCCTTACCTTGCTCGCGATGAATAACGAAGGGTATCAGAACATTACCCGTATTGTATCGCTTGGGTTTACCGAAGGTCGCGCTGATCCTGTCAATCATGGTACGCCGGTTATTAAGCGCAGTCATATCTTAGAGCATGCAGCAGGTGTGATTGTACTGCTCACAGAAAAGTCAGACGTGGGTCAAGCATTGGTCGGCTCGATGCCAGAAAAGGCCGATGAACTACTTACTGAATGGCAGGAAAAATTTAATGATCGTTTGTACTTTGCGATCAAGCGTACCAATCGTTCAGGCGAAGATGCTTTTATTAGAGCAGCCATCCACTCAGGTGCCAAACACAATATCCCTATCATTGCGCATAATGACGTGCGTTTCTTAGAGCAAGATGATTTTGATGCTCATGAAGCCCGCGTTTGTATTGCAGGCTCTTATGTCCTTGCTGATCCAAACCGTCCGCAGACTTACTCGGATGAGCAGTATCTAAAAACACAAGCTCAGATGGAGCAATTATTTGCTGATATTCCGCAGGTCATTGACAATACTTTGCGCTTAGCAACTCGCTGCAATGTCACCTTAACGCTTGGCATTAACGTCCTACCTGATTTTCCTGTGCCTGAAGGCGAGACGATTGAATCGTTTTTCCGTGCAGAGTCACAACGCGGTCTTGAGCAGCGCTTAGATAAGCTGTTTCCTGTCGAAGCACGTACGGACAATTGGAACGATTTCCGTCAGAGATACGATGAGCGCCTTGCATATGAATTAGATATTATTCTATCTATGGGCTTCCCTGGTTACTTCCTAATCGTCATGGACTTTATCCGTTGGGCAAAAGCCAATGGCGTACCAGTAGGCCCTGGACGTGGTTCTGGTGCAGGTTCGTTGGTCGCCTATGCCCTAAACATTACCGACCTTGACCCGATTCATTACGATCTACTGTTCGAGCGCTTCTTGAACCCTGAGCGGGTATCGATGCCCGATTTCGATATCGATTTTTGTATCGAAGGTCGTGACCGCGTCATTGATTATGTCGCGCAAACCTATGGCCGTGATGCCGTATCGCAGATTATTACCTTTGGTACTATGGCCGCAAAAGCGGTTGTGCGTGATGTGGCACGCGTACAAAGCAAATCGTACTTTTTAGCCAATAAAATATCCAAGCTGATTCCAAAAACGCCTGGCATCACACTGAGCCAAGCGCTTGAGCAAGAACCACAGCTCAAAGACTTGATCTCTAATCCTGATAATATGGATTATGAAGATGCCATTGAGATTTGGGAGATGGCGATTAAGCTTGAAGGTGTCTGCCGAAATGTCGGTAAACATGCCGGTGGCGTATTGATTGCTCCGCACAAGATCACTGACTTTAGTGCCATCTACTGTGATGATGAAGGTCACCGCGTCAGCCAGTTCGATAAAGACGATGTAGAAGCTGTCGGTTTGGTGAAGTTTGACTTTCTGGGTTTACGTAACTTAACCGTCATCAACGCAGCGGTTGAAAATATCAATTTGCGCCGTGCAAAAGAAAACGTACCTGCCCTAGTTTTAGAGGATTTGCCGTTAGATGACGGCAAAGCCTATAAACTGCTGCAAGATGCCAAAACCACAGCAGTCTTTCAGCTAGAAAGTATGGGCATGAAAAAATATCTGGCTAAACTGCAACCGACCAATATCGAGGATGTCATCGCTATGTGTGCGCTGTATCGTCCTGGCCCACTCGATGCAGGCATGGTAGAGATGTATATCGACCGTAAGCATGGTCGCGAGGAAGTCATTTATGACCATCCCAATCTTGAGCCAATTTTAGAAAACACCAATGGCGTTATTGTCTATCAAGAACAGGTAATGCAAATCTCACAGGTGATGGCAGGCTATAGTTTGGGCGGTGCGGATATGCTACGCCGTGCGATGGGTAAAAAGAAACCAGAAGAGATGGCTAAGCAGCGCGATATTTTTGTCACGGGTGCCACTTCACAAGGTATTGATGAAGTCACGTCAGGCGGTGTGTTTGACTTGATGGAAAAGTTCGCAGGTTACGGTTTCAACCGCTCGCATTCTGCGGCTTACGGGGTATTGGCTTATCAAACGGCTTATCTAAAACAATACTACCCTGCCGAATTTATGGCAGCGGTCTTAACTTCAGATATGAACAACACCGACAACGTCGTGTTCTTTATCAATGACTGCCGTGAAAACTTTGGGTTGACCGTAGTCAATCCTTCAGTCAATCGTAGTGAATGGCATTTCGTTGCCGATACTTCGACCAATATCATCTATGGTCTTGGCGCAATCAAAGGCGTGGGTGAAGGTGCGGTAGAGTCCATCGTAGATGCACGCCGCCGCGAAGGTCCTTTTAAAGATTTATACGACTTCTGCCGCCGTGTCGACATCAAAAAAGTCAATAAGCGCACACTTGAAGCGTTGGTCAGTGCTGGCTGTTTTGATGACTTTGCCGCCACGCTACGACCTGACTTGCCAGCCGATGAAGCTTACGAGATTCGCGGCGCCTTGATGAGTCAATTGCCAAGCGCCGTACAAGCCGCTGAACAAGATCGTCAAAACCGCGAAATCGGTATGATGGATTTGTTTGGTGAAATGGACGGTGTGGTCGCAGCGCCGCCGTTAGTCATGACGCCAGAACTCATTTGGGGTGACAAACACCGCCTAAAAGCGGAAAAGAACACCTTGGGACTGTACTTAACGGGACATCCAATCAATGAGTATTTGGATGAGCTCAAACGCTATACCTCTGGTGCACGTCTCGATAAGTTAACCGATACTGGCTATAACGGCAGCTGCTATTTCTCAGGGCTTATTATAGATATTGCCAACTTTGGTAATCGCAACGTGATTACTTTAGATGATGGTACATCGAGACTCGAGGTCAGCTGCTACGCTGAGCGTTTTAATCGTGTCAAAGAGCAGTTGAAAATCGATGAAGTCGTCATCATCAAAGGCAGTATCCGTGAGCGTGATGGACGTTTGTTTGCACGTCTTGATAGTGCCATGAGCATGGTAGATGCCAGACTACGTTGGCTCAAAAAAATCAGTATCAAAGTTCACGGTAGTGATATTAATTTGCTCACACGTCTACAGCCATTACTCAAATCAGCCCAAGCTGACATTATTCCCGAGCCGCGTCTGGCTTATAACCAAGAGCAAGACGAGCAAGGTAGTAGCAGTAATAGTACCTACGACCCTGCAATGAGTGGCAGTTTGTATGATGAAAACGGTAATGATTTATTGGCATTAGAGAGCGACATGAACCATGATGCGGCCAATCAAAACGGTATGTCAGCCAGTTATGCCAATAATGCCCTGAGTAATACTGACGCTTCTATCAATGATAACTGTCTGCCACTTGGACTAAGCATTTATGAGGTCTATGGCATCGCAAATGTCGGACTGTCTGAACACTGGCGCGTTTACCCAAATGACGATAACTTGCAGACATTAAAGACTTTGGTCAGTGAAGAGAACTTACATTTCCATTACAGCTAAGACGTGCATTACGTTTTAAAAATTCATTATAGTAATCTTATTGCTTTAACTTTTATAAATTGGACAACCACCATGGATGACACTACAAATAATAATATGCTCGGACAAACTGATGAAGAGATTATCAATCATGAACAGTTCGAGGACATGCGTGACCTGCTCGAAGAAGACTTTGTTGATTTGATACAAGTATATTTTGCTGATAGTAAGCAAAGAGTTGCAGCGCTGCGAATTGCCCACCAAAAAGACGATAACGCCAATGGCTTTGAAACTGCTCATGCCCTAAAAGGTGCCAGCGCCAATTTGGGTACGACTCAATTAGTCCGTCTTAGCAGCCAGTTACAAGAATACTGCCGTGAGCGCCGTATCAATGAGCAAGCCGTCCTGATCGAAGAGATTGCCATTGCATTACACCGTGCTGAACAAGAAATCAATCAGAGACTGGGACAATAATGAGTAACGACGCTTCATTAGCAGTATCATCACGCACAGTGAACGACTATCTTGATTGCTTACAAGTAGTCATGGTTAATACGACTTTGCCTGCCAATATTGGTTCGGCTGCCCGTGCAATGCATACCATGGGCTTGTCTCGCTTAACGGTGATCGACCCCAAATTACCGATTGACGAAACCAGTGTATCTCATGCAGCGGGTGGCAGTGAGTTATTATCGTCAGCTTTAATTGCACCTACTTTAGAATCTGCTATCTCTGGCTGTCAATTGGTATTTGCTGCTAGCAGTCGTAGCCGTCATATGCCGCGCCCTGTCGTGACACCTACGCAAGCCGCTAAGATTATGTTTGACTTTATCGATGCACAGGCAGCTTTAAGTGCAGACGATAGTAATGTTGATAACTCATCTACCGCGACTTCTAGCAAACCAAATATTGCTATACTGTTTGGACGTGAAGACCGTGGATTGACCAATGAAGAATTGGCTTATGCCGATTATCATATTCAAATCGATGCCAATCCTGCTTACCCTGTGCTAAATGTCGCATCAGCGGTGCAAGTGATCGCCAGCTTTATTTTTGCTTATGCTCAAACGCACACTCAGACAGCTGATAGTTTAGATTCGGATACAAGCACAGACGCCCAATCGACAATCAATGTGAATTTGCGTCAGCAATGGGATGAGCCGGCTATTAATCATCAGCAGCTGCAACAGCTCACTCAGCGTACCACTGACCTTATGGTGCAGCGTGGACTAGCCAATAGCGAACATCTAAAATCATTGCCATCACGCTTGTCTAGACTTGGGTCACGCCTACAGCTTGATCAAAAAGAGTATCAGCTATTAAGCGCTTTGATTGCCAAGCTATTGAAAGACGAAGACAAGCCATAGTTTATGAGCTTGCTTTTATTTGACAGCTTTTTACTATATTTTGCGGTATAAAGCTGTTATAACTTGCAGAAGCTTAGCGAAAATATATATTCCTGATTATCCGAACTTTATGACCATAGATTAGAGGCATCGCTGTTTTCGCGACGACACTCTACCGACGAATAGATAGGACGCTTTATGTCATTGCCATCCAAATTATTCAAATCACTTGTTACCATCAAGAATGATTTGAAAGAAGATATTGATGCAGTATTCACCCGAGATCCTGCGGCGCGTAATAGTCTGGAAGTGATCCTAACTTATCCGGGCATACATGCGCTTGTTTTGCATCGCGGTGCACATTGTCTTTGGAACAATGAACAGAAACTAGCGGCACGCGTGATCTCTTACGGCTCGCGCATCATGACAGGTATCGAGATTCACCCTGCTGCCAAGATTGGTAGACGCTTTTTTATCGATCATGGTGTCGGCGTCGTCATCGGTGAGACTGCTGAGATTGGCAATGATGTGACGCTATACCATGGTGTTACTTTGGGCGGTGTGTCTTGGAATAATGGCAAGCGTCACCCAACGCTGGAAGACGGTGTAACCGTTGGTGCTGGTGCAAAAGTTTTGGGGCCGTTTACTGTCGGTAAAAACGCTAAAATCGGCTCGAACGCAGTGGTAGTCAAGCCAGTACCAGCAGGGGCTACGATGGTCGGCAGTGCAGCTCGCATGATCTCAGATCATCACGATGAAAAAGGCAATCCAATCGCGACAAAAGTACAAGATGCCAAGCAACAAGAAAAAGTGGCACAAGCTGGTGAGAGCAACGATCAAACTAAAGACACTACCCCTACTGCCAAACGTACCAATACCTTCCGTGCTTATGGTATCGACCCTTATTCACAAGACCCTGTCGCAGAAGCTTTTGCCAAAATGCTCGAACATATTCAACAATCAGAGAATCGTCTCGATCAACTGCAGTCAGCGATGTGTGATATTGATCCCAATTTTTGCAAAAAAGAGTATGACAAACTGTGTCTAGAGGATTTAGATGTGATTGGTCGTGCTGATATCAATGACGTAGATAACGAGCAGAAGTAACTACTAGAATTTCAGCAAAAGAAATAAAACTAAGGGGCGTACACTATACTGTACGCCCCTTAGTTTTATGTACTGCAAAAATATTAGATGTAGTCAGTGTCAATGTCAGTTAAAATAAATTAATTTACCATCTATCTACTTATCATCGACTTTCCCTTAAAACGCTATTCAAACTCTATTCAAACGCTTAATCAATAGATGCATGCGGTTAATTCCCTGACTCCCGCTTTCTCGTGCGCTTTAAATGGATAACGATCGGCCATTACAATCCAATCAGACATTGATTTAGATATTGAATTTTTGCTTAGGCTATTTTCTATATTAGCCAATTTAACCATCAAAATATCAATATCCATCGTCACTCGCCGTACTTGATTCGGCTTAGTCTGTCGACATCTATGACAATCACCTTCAAGCGTTCTAAAGGTTTGCTGTAGTTGTTGTAGGCTCACAGGTGTGGTCAGTGCTAGATGGACACATTGATTGGTATAGTCAGGCTTTGGCTGTTCCAAGGTTGTAGTAAAATCAGGATTTTGAAAAGCCGTAGACAATCGCACCTCACCTAGCGCTGCCAAGCGCTGCCGAGCAAGCGGGAGATACTTGTCGGCTTGATAGTTACTACCTAGCGCTAACACTAGCTCTACCACGGGATGCGCTTGCACAGTCTCAGGTGCGCATTGTATTAGCATTTCCACATTCAAATCCACTGACGTTTTATGCATCATCAGCTTGGCTGACGTTAACTTCTTTGGCAGCTTCTTTAGTAGCTGGCTCGTTGGTTGATGCTGGCGCATAGCGCGTTATTTGCACCCCTACCGTATCCGCTTGAGCAATAGCGGTAGGCTTAGCAATGCTCAACGTTATTTTTTGACAGTCATATTTTGCAAATATCTTATCAGAGATCTGACCAGCCAAATGCTCAAGCAGCTTTGCTTGAATCTCTTTGCACCACTCACTCACATCATCGCAGACTTCTTTATAACTCAGGGCATCGCTGACATCATCTGACACAGCAGCACGGCTAATGTCAGTCTCAAGCGCGATATCAATGAGTAATGGCTGAGTAATGGCTCGCTCCCAATCAAACACACCGATTACTGCATCGACTTTTAGACCTTTTATAAATACAACATCAGACTGAGTATGAAACATCCTTTCATCCTTGTTTGCTAATTTTTTTCGTGTTTTTAATATTTACTTAACCGATTTTAGCGCTTCTTCACGTAGGCGCGCCGCTTTTAACGCTTTACTTGGACGATGGCGCCACAGGTCAATGCTGAATAATAGCAGACCTAACCAAATCAAACCAAATACTGCCAAACGTTGTAAATCGAACGGTTCTTTATAATAGAACACCGCCAAAAAGAAAATAAAGGTCGGCGTCAGATAATTCATAAAGCTCAGAATACTGTATGCAACGAGCTTGGTAGATTTATTGAATAATAAAAGCGGTATTAGCGTAATTGGACCTGCGATCATAAGCAGCCAAATATTTGAGCTAAACCAAAAGCTCAGTTGATGACTTGCCACATCAGACTGCCAAAACCACCACAGACATAACGGTACTAACATCGCAGTCTCGACAAACATGGCATCAACAGCAGTCAATGGCGTTTGTCGTTGAATCGTCCCGTAGGTACTGAAACTAAATGCCAAAATCAACGATATCCACGGCAGACTGCCAAGCATCATCACTTGAATGACCACAGACAATAATGCAAAGCCAATAGCGACCCATTGTAGCGTGCGCAAACGCTCTTTGAACAAGATCATGGATAGCGCAACGCCGACCAATGGCCCGATAAAGTAACCCAAACTGGCCTCAAGAATACGGTCTTGATTGACCGCCCATACATAGGTCAGCCAGTTGGTCGCAATAATTAAACCAGACAAAAAGGTGAATACAATCCATCTTGGGTTTTGCTTGAGCGTTTCTATCCATCCCCAACGTTTGGTAGCCACTAACACAATCAGTAGGCAACAAAACGTCCAAACGATACGGTGACCAATGATCTCCGTCGCATCATAATCAGATAGCTGTTTGAAGTATAACGGAAATCCGCCCCAAATAAAGAACGCGATCAGCGCAGTAATAATGCCGCGTCTGGTTGTGGTTATCGGGGCAACGGGTTTTTTGATGACATTTTGGGTAGTCATAATATAGGACAACTTTTTAGAGCAAAGCGCACTCTCACCTAATTCTAATTATTATTGTCAATCGAATCGTGAAAGCGCAGGGTTACTACAGTGAGATTATAAGGTAAAAAGCAATGTACTCATGCCAATAGTGACATGAGTACATTGCTAACGATGTTAGATTAAACTTTTAAGAGTTAATGGTAGCTTAGCGACTTACTCAGCACCAGTATCCACTTGGATAGACATACCGATTTGGTTGGCAAGTTCAGCAAATCCAGGAAAGCTAGTATTAACCGTTTCAACCCCTTCAATGGTAATTTGCTGGGATGCACGCAGACTGGCTACAGAGAAGCTCATTGCAATACGGTGATCATGATGCGAGACAATATGACCACCACCAAAGACAGGCTGGCTATTGTTGACTTCACCGTTTTCGGTAGCTACGCCTTTGCCTTCGATAATCAGACCATCATCAGTTACAGTACAATCAATACCAAGCGTATGTAATCCTTCTGCCATCACAGCGATACGATCTGATTCTTTGACACGCAGCTCTTTGGCACCAGTCAATACCGTACGACCTTGTGCACAGCTAGCCGCGATAAATAGCACAGGGAACTCATCAATCGCCAGTGGTACGAGATGCTCTGGTATCTCAATACCGACTAGGTTTGAGCTGCGAATCGTAATATCAGCAACTGGCTCGCCGCCCACATGTGTCTCATTGCTTAGGCTAATATCTGCATTCATTAATTTAAGAATATCAATGACGCCAGTACGCGTAGGGTTGATACCTACTTGTGTCAAGGTCAGCTCGCTATTTTGACTGATGGCCGCTGCCACCATAAAAAACGCTGCAGATGAGATATCAGCAGGAACCGCGATATCGCCGCCTGTTAGTGTGCCACCGCCAGTGACACTGATACGATTGCCTTCTACGGTTACCGGATAACCAAAGGCCGATAGCATACGCTCAGTATGGTCACGGCTAATCTCAGGCTGTATGACTGTTGTCGTACCATCGGCCCATAGACCTGCTAGTAGCAAGCAAGATTTTACCTGAGCTGAAGCGACTGGCATATCATACTCAGTGCCTTGTAATGGCTTACCAGCTGTATCACGACCAGTGATACTTAGCGGTGCTGTACCGCTATGACCAGTGCTCTGAATCACAGCTCCCATCGTGCGTAGCGGTGCCGCCACGCGCTCCATTGGGCGTTTATTCAAGCTAGTATCACCTGTCAGCACGCTATCAAATGATTGTGCTGCCAAAATACCAGATAGCAGACGCATACTGGTACCAGAGTTACCCATATACAGTGGGGTTTTGCTAGGTTTTAAACCATTCATACCGACGCCATGAATGGTCAAGTTGCCATTGTCAGGGCCTTCGATAGTCACACCCATATCACGGAATGCTTGTAGCGTTGCTAGCGCATCTTCCCCTTCCAAAAACCCAGTCACATTTGTCACGCCTGTGGCAAGACTGCCGAGCATAATGCTGCGATGCGAGATAGATTTGTCACCAGGAATGGCGATGGTGCCAGAAACAGTATTGCTAGGGGTAATATTATAAGAAGCTGACATAGCAGAAGTATCCGTATAAGGGGTGCTGGCTAACATATGGCCGAAATGTCGCCGTGCGGCTTGCGCGCGGCCCAAAAGTCCCATCAGGGCAGTTGAATCTTGATCAATGATAAGCTGGCGCATTGTCTGTAAATAGACACCATACTCATCAAGTGCGCTGACAATCGCGCTTTGGTTGGCAAAAAATATATCATGCCACATTTTAGGGTCACTGGCGGCGATACGCGTAAAATCGCGGAATCCACCAGCGGCATAACGAAACATATCTAAATTGTCATCATGGCTTGCCAATTGCTCAACTAAGTTGAAGGCAAGTAAATGTGGCAAATGGCTGGTGTGCGCTAATATGCGGTCATGGTGCTCAGCATCCATTGACATGACATTTGCGCCTACTGATTCCCATAATAGTCGCAACTTTGCAATAGCGGTTGCACTGGTCGTCGGTAGCTCGCAAATAATGACGCTATGATTAACAAATAAACTGGCGCGGCGCGCATGATACCCTGAATTTTCAGCCCCAGCAATTGGATGCGCTGGCACCAATCCTGTCGGCAGCGAACCGAACACTACTTTAGCGGCATCAATGATATTGACTTTAGTACTACAGACATCCGTCATGATGCAATCACTGGCAAGCTGTCCGTTATCTATCGCTTGTTTGATATCAACAAACACTGCTTGAACAGCCTGTACTGGCACTGCAATAATGATTAAATCACTGCCAGCGATGACGTCCTGTAAGTTTGCACTACCTGCATCTAGCAGACCATGCTCGATGGCTTCTGTGATACTTGGTGCATGCCTATCGACTGCTACCAAACGCTCGCTCAAGCCATTATCTTTAATAGCTTGCGCAAAACTGGCACCAATCAGCCCAAGTCCAATCACACAAACTTGTTTAAATATAGATGGCGTAGTATTTAGAGGCAATTGAAGTTTATTATTTTTCTGACTACTCACGGCTTTTCTCGTTGGACACACTAAGACATAGATAGGGCCAGTCTTAGTGTTATAAATTTTAATGGCTAATTAAGAACAATTTTTAAATTACAAAGCACTTATGGATACGCTTAGTCTTCAGTCAAAATAGAACGCAGAGTATCAATCAAACGCAGATTGTCTTCAGCCACACCTACTGTGATACGCAGCCAGTTAGGTAATCCATAAGTATCCAACGGACGGACAATAACGCCTTGTTCAAGTAGCGCCTGATGGATAGAAGCAGCGGTTATATCTTCCATCTCAACCTGCACTTCGACCATAATAAAATTGGCATGCGAATTCACAAAACCCAATCCTAGCGCGTCAAACTGCTTTTCTAACCAACGCATTTGCTCATCGTTTATCAGACGAGTTTTTTCGATAAAGTCTTGATCGGCAAGTGCAGCAGCAGCGGCAGCTAAACCAACACGGCTGACGTTAAATGGCTGACGAATTCGGTTTAGTAAATCTGCCACTGCCACCGAGCTTAGAGCATAACCGACGCGTAAACCTGCCAGCCCATAAGCTTTAGAAAAAGTACGTACAATAATGACATTATCGAACTCATCCAATAATGCGCGGTTGTTACTCTCAGGACTATACTCGATATAAGCTTCATCTAGTACCACCAAGACTGAGCTTGGCACACCGGCAACAAATTGGCGCAGCTCTTTTTGCTCTAGCTGCGTACCCGTTGGATTATTCGGATTGGCAATAAAGACGATTTTGGTATTCGTATTGTCTTGAACCGCTTCGCTCATGGCTTTTAAATTATGCCCAAAGCGTTGAGCAGGCACTTCAATTCCTGTGGCACCTTGCATCTTCGCTAGCATAGGATATACCACAAAAGCATACTGGCTATAGACGATGGCATCATCAGCACCCACAAAGCTGCGTGCTAAAATATCGAGCAAGTCATCAGAGCCATTACCCAAGGTAATTTGATTGGTATTGACATCGTTAAAGTCAGCTAGCGCTTGCTTTAGATAGTAGCCATTGCCATCAGGATAGCGCGACAACTGCCCTAGCTGCTCAGTCACTGCTAGCGTCACTCGTGGGGAGCATCCCATTGGATTCTCATTGCTAGCCAGCTTGACCACATCTGAGACACCATACTCACGTGTCAGCTCCTCAATTGGCTTACCAGTTTGATAAGGTGCCAATGCCAAAATACTGTCGTAAGCTGGCGTTAACGGCGATAGATCTGACGCGGTCAATTGAGTAGTCTGCATGGTTTATCCTTAGATGATGTCTGTAAATGCTTTTTTTGAATGCTATCCGCAAAAGCTAAGACCCATCTATTATGTATGAATACCTGTGAGTAAGCCTGTAATTATCTATAGACAGTCGTCTATAGGACAGCTTTTGGATATGAGCCTAATATGCGCAAATCTTTGACCAATGGACGAATATCATTGATGGCAGCGCTAACGTTTGGATCATTAACATGACCATTCATATCGATAAAGAATACATATGCCCACTTGTTAGGACGCTCAGGACGCGTCTCAATACTGGTCATCGATACGCCATGATATGACAAAGGTTTCAAGATTTCGATCAGTGCGCCTGCTTTATCATGAGCGGAGACGACGATAGAAGTTTTGTCTTGACCAGATGGTGCAATCGCTTCATGACCGACAATAAGGAAGCGCGTGGTATTGCTTGGATTGTCTTCGATATTTGAATAAAGCTTATGCAAGCCATACTCTGCAGCAGCGACGTCACCTGCAATCGCAGCAGAGTGCCATTCGTTTTTAAGGCGGCGAGCGGCTTCACCATTGCTTGATACAGCAACGCGCTCAACATTAGGAAAGTTTACATCCAGCCAATGACGGCACTGAGCAAGCGACTGCTGGTGCGAATAAATACGGCTCAAGCCATCAATCTTAGTATGCTCAGCAACCAAGAAGTTTTGGTGAATTGGTAGTTCAACTTCACCAATGATTTTCAAAGTAGAAGATAAGAAGCCATCCAGAGTATGGTTGACTACGCCTTCTGAAGAGTTCTCGACAGGAACCACGCCATACATCGCTGTCCCCGCTTCGACTTCGCGGAAGACATCAGTAATGGTTGTCATCGGCACAGTATCAGCGGCTTTACCAAAGTGCTTGAGCGCAGCGGCATGCGTAAAGGTACCGACAGGGCCCAAGAAGGCAATACGCTGCGGCGCTTCTAAATCCAAGCATACTGACATGATTTCACGGAATAAACGCGCCATTTTCTCATCAGCGATGGGGCCTGCATTACGCTCCATGACAGCTTTTAGTACCTGTGCTTCACGCTCAGGGCGGTAAAAGATAGGATTGCTATTGTCATCAGCAGCGGTATGATTTTTCTTTACCATGGCTACTTGCTGAGCCAACTTTGCACGGTTGTTGATTAACGTTTGGATCTCACAGTCTACTGCGTCAATATTTTGGCGAATATTGTCTAAAAACTCTTTTTCAGTTGCGGTATCGCTAGCGCCTGTAGTGGTTTGATTTAGATTATCCATTGTTTGCTCTGGTGACTGCTCGCTCATTACCGCCCATCCTTTTTAGATTTTATCGCTGTTAGATATTACTATTATTTAAATATGGCTATTACATTTCTATTACTTAGCTAGCACTATTGCCAAATCTGACTGTTTTCTGTTTTTAGTTAAAGACTAAGCCTGATGATAGAAACTATGTTCAAAATCAACCTCAAAACAGTCTATCAAAAATACCTTATATTGCTAGTGCCATTTGGCGTTAATGCTATATTTACTGCCAAATACAGCAGCTTGATACATAGCCGGCTCTACTATAGCAAAAACTAAGGTCAGTGCCCATTCGTAAATGCGTATAAATATACCAACTGTTATTAATATTAGCACAGTTGAGCCAGATAACAGTGACGCATAGCATAACTATGAGGCAACACCTGCCCAAAACTGTGTTACAGTTCCAGTTCAGCTCCCTACCCTGTTATATATAAGAGGAGCATCATGTGATTAATAAGAAAAAGGATACCTGATGAGCGCATTACAACAGCTACGTACTATGACCACGATTGTTGCTGATACTGGTGACCTTGCCGCTATTGCCCGTTTAAAACCTATCGATGCAACCACCAACCCAAGCCTTATTACCAAGGCTCTGATTCATCCTGATAACCAAGGTATGCTGTCAGAGACCATGAGTCGTCACAATGGTGACGTGGATGCCGTGATCGATGCGCTGACCATTCAGGTTGGCTGCGATATTTTAGAGCTGATCGAAGGCCGAGTCTCTACTGAAGTGGACGCTCGCTTATCTTATGATACTCAAGCGACGATAGATAAGGCACTGGCCTTTATGGATGCTTACCAAAAAGCGGGCGTCGATTCAGAGCGAGTATTGATAAAAATGGCGGCAACTTGGCAAGGTATCGAGGCGGCGCGCTATCTTGAGACTCAAAATATCCACTGCAACCTGACCCTGCTGTTTGGACAACACCAAGCGATTGCCTGTGCAGATGCTGGTGTGACCCTGATATCGCCTTTCGTTGGCCGTATTTTAGACTGGCAAAAACGTCAACAAAGCCGTCAAAACGTTCCGGCTTCTGATGACATGGGCGTACAGTCAGTCAAGCTCATTTATCAGTATTACAAACAGCACGGTTACCAGACACAAGTAATGGGCGCTAGTTTCCGCTCTACCGAGCAAATTTTGGCATTGGCAGGTTGTGACTTACTGACTATAGCTCCAAACCTCATTGATGAGTTGGCAACCATGGATACCGAGGTAACTCGCCAACTGTCTCCGAGTATGTCGATGGATATGAAAGCGATGACTCAAGTAAGCTTAACGCATGAAGAGTTTAGTGCTGCGTATCAGCAAGACAAGGTTACACAGGACTTGTTGCCTAAGGGTATTGATGGTTTTATCGGAGCGCGTGACGAGCTGGCTAAGACATTGGCAGCTATTCGCGGCCAATAATAGCCACACGACAGAGCACGACGGATACTGGGCTGGCACAAAAGATATTTGCCTACTAATAGTAAGTTGGCTATCATTACCTACTTCAAATGACAAGAAGCAAGGCTTATATGAAACGGCTATCAATATTATTGGCAGGCAGTGCTTTAGCGATCAGCGCCCAGGCAGTTAACTGGGTAGAGGTGTCCGAGAGCAGCTCTGGATCAATTTTTAGTATAGATTTGGATTCTATTGAAAGCTCTGACATCAGTATCATAGATGAAAAAGACGTCGAAAATATCACAGTATCTATCCTTAGAACCTATCCTAAAGACAAAGATGCCGATAAAGATGATTCAAAGGAAGAAAAAAGCAATATTGACCATAGTGAGCAACAACTACTCATTTCATGCAAAGATGCCAGTTACTATAGACGAGCCTTTGTTAACTACGATGCTGAAGGCAAAGTAACCAAATCATGGCAGTCAGAAAAACCAATATTGACCACAAAAGACTTTAAAGTCACCACACCAAAGACAGTCGGTCGTACAGTGATAGAGCAGTCTTGTAAGGACTACGAACAAGACGAAGAGCAATAAATACAGCCTACTCAACACAGTACTAAAAAACATCAGTACAGTACCAAAAAAGCGCCCTGACATAGTATCAGGGCGCTTTATTATTTGGAGAATCGTTTAGCTATATCGACAATACATCGTGTCTAGTAGTCAAAGAAATAGCAATTCATTTTAAGCTTTTAGTACCGTATAAACAGGTACTGGGAACTCGCCATGCAAGTCGACCAAGTCCAATAACACTAGCGCACCGACCACAGTATGGTCAGCCGATTGGCACAGCTCGTAAGCAGTAGTCAACGTACCACCAGTTGCCAAGATGTCATCGACCAATAGTACGCGCTCAGGCGGCAGGTTATTTTGCATCTCAAGTGTGTCTTTACCATACTCCAGTGCGTAGGCTTTGTTGGCAACTGGTGGCGGCAGCTTACCTGGTTTACGTAGCAAGATCATGCCTTTGCCCAGACGACCTGCTAGCATACTGGCGAATACAAAACCGCGCGCTTCTACCGCACCCAGACAATCTACCTCGTCCATAAGCCCTTCTGGCAAAGCGGCAAGTAGCGCGTCAATGACAGCGTCAATATGACTGCGCAGTAACGGGGTAATGTCATAAAAATCAATGCCAGCTTTTGGAAAGTCTGGTACTGTGCGAATAATCTGCCAAAACGGATGGTCAGTATTGAGCACATGAGACGTCTCATTGTTGGTGGCGGATGTAGCGGCGGCATTGGTACTCATGATGACCCTTAGCTTATGTATTTAGATGGTTTAGTTAGTTTAGATAAGACAACAACTGGATGATATATCAGCGATAAATGCTAAGCATTACTGTGAATTTAGCGGCGATGATTATAGCATAATTGGTTTTCGTATGGCGGGCTGGCGTCCAGTCTCGTTATTAAGCGCTAATAAGGTAACGTATGTGATTGACTTGATAAAAGAAAAGTCATCTCAATATACAAGTGTAAACTTAACTATGAAAATTGCGGTTATATGCTAAACTACGTGCGTTTTTGCAGTCTAATATAATAGCTGTAATATTAAAAATGAGCGTTTATAGTACGCTGTAACTGTAATACTGGTAATGATCGATAGGACTATTTATGAAACGTTATGAATGTATTGTCTGCGGCTGGATATATGATGAGGCGCTTGGCTGCCCAGAAGAAGGTATCGCACCTGGTACTAAGTGGGAAGACATCCCTGATGACTGGACTTGCCCTGAGTGCGGTGTCGGCAAGCTTGATTTTGAGATGCTTGAGCTGTAGTAGATGACCCTCTAATTAGGACACTTCATGACAAAATCAAATGACATCAATAGTGCCAAATTGCCTGAAACGCTAGATAACAATCTAGAAGATCATCTGAATAACTACCCTACTCCTGAGTGGCGCAAATTTGGGGAGCATCAATGGCGCGACTCTGACTTGAGTAAGCACCTTCGTCAAGCAATGATTGACATCGGTGATGGTATTGAGTTGTGTGTCGAAGCTGGCGGTAACCCCAATAATCCGCCGCTGCTGATGATCATGGGGCTAGGCTCACAAATGATATTTTGGCCAGACAATTTTATTAAGCGCTTTATCGATGCTGGTTTTTTTGTGATTCGTTTTGATAATCGTGATATCGGCTTGTCTTCTAAAGTACAGATAGAAGGCTTGCCGCGTATTAGCCAGCTTAAAATGATGGTACGTCTACAGACAGGGCTGTCTAACAAAAGCACGCAGGTTGCTTATAACTTGACGGATATGGCTGAAGACACAGCACGTTTGATTAAAGCACTAAAGCTCGGTAAGACACATCTGCTTGGGGCTTCGATGGGCGGTATGATTGCACAAATCGTGGCAGCACGTTATCCGAGCTTAGTGCAGCGAATGGCGCTTATGTTTACCACGACCAATCGTGCGTTTTTGAAGCCGCCCAAGCCTAAACAGCTATATACCCTTATTAATCGTCCAGAGAGCCACTCTGAGCGTGATATCGTGCGTCATAGCGTTTGGTTTATGAAGACCGTTGGTACACCAGGTCATGTGAATGTGCGTATGGTGCGTGAAATCGCCAAGATTCGCTATCAGCGCAATTTTCACCCACTTGGTACAGTACAGCAGCTCAATGCTATCTTGGCATCAGGATCTATCAGTCGGTTTAGTAAGCAGGTCAAAGCACCGACGATTGTATTACATGGTAGCGCTGACGGACTCCTGCCTGCCTCGCAGGGTCGAGTCGTTGCCAAAACCATCCCTAATGCTACGTTCCATCTCATTGAAGGCATGGCACACGATATTCCAGAGTATTATCAGCCTTATATGGTTGACTTAATCAGTAATCATTTATCGAGCAACTAGCTTTAAAAACATCAATGTCAAAAAAAAGAGTGTAAAACCTATCGCTAACTCACAGGTTTTACACTCTTTTTTATTGTCTATTTAATCCTAGGGCGTGTCCTCAATTCAATCGATAGTTATCTAAATGGGTTAAAAATGGCTAAATCTTGCCAAATGGCATCAAATAGCTGACTAATATCTCGATATTATCTGCGCTATTTTCCTTGTTTGACTGCGATTTATCTCATTTTTATCACCATTTTTAAAATAAGGACACGCCCTAGTAATTGCATCAATCACAAGCAACGCCAGCGCCTTCCTTATCAATACACATTTTATTCCCATTCTTTAGGTTACCAATCCACGCCTTACCACCTGTAAATACAAAGGATGGTTTGCCCTGATAGCTATCGTTAGCGTTCACACCATTATTAGCAAAGCGAAAAGGAATCACCAGCTCACCGCCTAAATTGACAAAGCCCCACTCTTCACCGATACGCACGCCAGCATATTCCTCAGAAAACGGACGCACTTCATCAAATGAGTACGTAATCATGGTGACATTATTGTCATCGACGAAACCCCATTTACCATCTTGCTGACGCGATTGAAGCGTCGTAAAACGCGCCGGTACAGACTGTGATGCTTTGCTAGATTTTTCGTTAGATGAAGTAGGTTTGTTCACTGCCTGAGTGTCATTCTGGGCATTCGGATCACTCGCCGCATTGCCGTTTTTATCTACCCAACTGGTTGCACGACCTTTACGTACACGCGCTACTCCATTACGATAATTATCGATATCATCAATCGCTGCAGAAAACGAGACAACGGTACTATTGGCTGTATTAATCACACCATAGTTACCCTCTTTTTTTACCACGATACGCCCATCCGATACAGGCCGCGCCCAACCTTGACTCTCTGTCAATATATCGTACATGGCAGGCACGACTTCGCGGCCTTGCATATTGAGATAGCCGACTCGACTGTTACGCAGTACAGGCAACAGACCGCCTGACAGTTTATCGGCATCGACTTTTCGATAACGTGATAAATCAACGACTCGTTTGCCTTTTTTATCAATTAACGCCACTGGCGCACCAAAGTCTTTAATCGCCAAAAAGTAACTGCTACTGGCCGTGCAGGAGACGTTTTTGTAATAACTTTTTGGGATTTTGCAACTGGCGGCATGTGCGCTAGGCATCAAAAACCATGCGCTAGATAGCATCGTCACGACGAAACTGTATTGCGATACTTTTGGTAGCAAGCCAGACAATGTATGTGGCTGTTTTTTTGATAGCAATCGTTGAAGCATAAATAAACCTAGACAAATAATATAGATTGTTTGGTATAACAAATCAGACGTTAAGTACATTATATCGTCAATCTACTATACATGTGTTGCAGCGTTAATGTCGCTTAAAGTGCTACACACATATTATCCCTACAAACCATCTCTACAAAAATATCACTTGTATACATCATGCGCTTTCATACTCCTACGAATCGTCACCCTGATACAAATATTTTGATATATGTACTATTATCTAACTGTCATAAGACTCTTGTGAAAAACGTAGCTATATCAAACACTTTGATTATTTATTTGCGTCCAACATGCCCAATAATTTTCCGCATAGCGATAGTACCTGTATTCAGCATAATAAATTATGGTTTTGCCATTTCATTTTGCGTTTAAAACCACGACAATATGGCTTTATGTCAACATAAGTTCTGACATGATGCAATGATAATAAGAGTGCTGTTATTCAAAATGCTGTCATTCAAATACTGTTATAAGGACAAATTATGGCTATTGCTTCAACGCGATCTGCACCTATTGGCTTAGTCATTGGTTGTATCATTTTTGGATTGGGCAGCTTAATTGTCGCTCACGTCGATATTGGTGGTTGGGCCATGTCGTTTTGGCGATTGGCTGTTTCGGGTATTGTATTTGCAGTATTGGCTAAGATAATGGGCCAACGTATGCCCAAATCAAGACGCGCCATTTTTTATGCGCTACTATCAGGGGCGTTTTTAGGATTAGATTTGGCGCTGTGGCATGAGAGTATTTATGCGGTTGGCCCTGGTATTTCGACGCTGCTTAATAGTCTGCAAATATTTTTCTTGGCCGCGATTGGGTTTTTGTATTTCAATGAGCGTCAGTCTATCGTACAGCTTATTAGTTTGTTCTTAGCCATGATAGGCGTGGCGATGATAGGTAGCCCTGAATTCGCACACAACACCGCTGCGACTTGGGGCTTTGTCACTGGTATTGTATCGGGTGCCATGTTAGCTGCATCAATGACATTTATCCGCAAAACGCACGACACTGAACCGACGCCTATATTTATGCTAATGCAGCTGATCAGTATCGGCGGCGTCTTAGCCATGATTATACCGATGTTTGTATTTGACACAGGTAATATCCTACCCAATACATGGTCTGAGATTGGCTGGGTGCTTATTTATGGTACGGTAATGCAGTGTCTAGCATGGGGGTTGATTGCCTATTCTATTCCTAAGTTATCTCTGGCACTGACTGGACTGCTATTGTTGACTGAGCCTATTGCAGCCCTTGTCATTGATTATAGCTGGCTGGACAAGCCGATTAATACCTTGCAGTGGAGTGGCGCACTATTAACGATGTTTGCTATTTACTTAGGCTCATTGAAACCGAAACCACGTGCCCTTCGCCGCTATCGGTTTTTTTCAAGATTTTATAAGCGTGACTATAAGTAATATTGATTTTTTTCAATACTGTTGCTCAATATTGCCATACAAAAAAGCGCCCATGCTATCGATAGTATGGGCGCTTTTTGTTAGAGGAGATATGCTTTGACCATTTTTATTTGATAGGCACAAACTTCAATCTCATAAGCATTACTTATTTCGCTTCAGAACTTTGGTTAAACAAAGCATTTAACACGATAGCGGCTAAAGTAGCAGTACCGATACCGCCTAAATCAAAGCCACCTAAATGCAAGCTAAAGTTACCAGTACCCATAATGACCGTCACTGCCGCGATGATTAGATTGCTGTTTTTACTAAAATCAATATGGCTATCGATCCAGATTTTTATCCCAGCAACCGTGATAAGACCAAAGACAACAATAGAAGCACCGCCCAATAGAGCCGCTGGGATGGTCTGAATGATCGCACCAAACTTTGGTGACAGTCCCAATATGATAGCAACCAAACCTGCTACGACAAATATCGTCGTGCTATACACTTTGGTAACCGCCATGACACCGATATTTTCAGCGTAAGTAGTGACACCTGTACCACCAAATCCTGCTGAAAAGGTCGTGGCTAAACCGTCCGCCAAAAATGCTCGGCCCATATAAGGAGTTACACGAGCCTTGGTCATGCCCTCTACTGCCTTAAAATGCCCTAGGTTTTCAGCCACCAAAATAAAGGCCACAGGTGCAATTAGGATAATAGCGCTCATCTCAAAGCGCGGCGTATGAATGCTTGGGAGTCCAAACCATGAAGCGGCAGCTACTGTACTAAAATCAATCGCTGTACCAAAGCCTAAAATATTGGTCATGACAAAGTAAGCAACGTACGACAGAACCAGACCGACGAGTAGCAACAGACGACGCAACATACCGCGAGTAAATACTGCCACACCACTAATGAGCAATACGGTCAAGGTGGCCATCCAAGCATCAAACTGATTGGCAGACACGCCTTGAATGGTCACTGGCGCCAAGTTAAGACCGATAATCATGACAATCGCACCCGTCACGATAGGCGGCATCAAGCGCTCAATCCAGCCAGTACCTGTTTTCATTACTAACAGGCCAATCAACGCATAAATGATACCGCAGGCCATGATACCGCCTAGCGCGACATTCAAATTGGCATTAAACCCTGCCCCTGCATACGCAGTCACCGCAATCACTGGACCAATAAAAGCAAAGCTTGATCCCAAGTAGCTCGGCATGCGCCCACCGGTAATCATAAAGAACATTACCGTACAGATACCAGACATCAAGATAGCTAAGTTAGGATCAAACCCCATCAATAAAGGCGCAAGCACGGTTGCACCAAACATCGCAAAGGTATGCTGTATACCGAGCAATACGCTTTTTGACGGAGGTAGATAGTCGTTGATACCTACTGGATCACGATCCAAGTCGCCCTTATAAGGACGCCATGTCGGGAACCAACGGCCATTTTCAAAATCTGGATTGTGCGGATAATTGATAGCGGCTGAATCAATGCCTGCAGACTCCAAGGCATTTTGAGTCGATAGATCTTGAGCGCTATTGTCTGACGCTGATGAAGGGTCTTTTTGAGATGGCATGCGCGCTTGTCCTATGTGAGCTAAGCTAAAGTAATAGGCTGGGGCGTGTTGAATATTCGACCATGGCACTGACAGAGACTATTTATGAATGTTCAATACGCCCTTGAATAACTGATAAAATAAGAATCAGATGGATATATTAGTAAATTGACATATTTCTAAGGGCTTGTATAAATAGCAGAACGTTAAGTCTTTCTATCTATAATATGTCATCCCAATTCATTCATTTATGTTGTAATATGACAAACCAAAAGTATTATTTGGTATGATAACCATATCTTGCTAGATGTATGAATAAGGATGTGTCTGACTGAAAAAATTAGTCTTTTTTTTAATCCGTCTTATTTTACGATGATAACCAACTTACAGGATGTTACATAGTTGTTGACTGCGAGCATGATAACGGAGTTTCAAAATAAATAAAAGTTATTATTCAACTGCCCTCAGTGCTCATTTACCTTATAACCTTCATAAATAGTGTCTCGCGCCCACCTATCAATGGTGACTAGGAGCGATGGCTGTCTATTATATTCTTCACAAAAGCGCCCAATGTCATAGATAAAATAGGCTAAAGCGCTTAAAATTTTTGGTGACTTATTATGATCAGTGTTTTTGATTTATTTAAAATCGGCATCGGCCCATCCAGTTCGCATACCGTCGGACCGATGGTCGCTGCAAATTTATTTTTGACCTCGCTAACTGAGCAGATGGAACTGACTGCGGTTAAGACCATTGAGATTGAACTGTATGGTTCTTTGGCGGCGACTGGAAAAGGCCATGCAACAGACACCGCTATTTTATTAGGACTGCTTGGACATACGCCTAGCACGATAGATACACGCATGACCAGTAGCTACCTATCTCCTATCTTCTCTGACAAAATTCTCAATGTATCAGGCACGCATACGATTGCTTTTGATACAGAGCAAGATATCTACTGGTATGACGATACTGTGCTACCTTATCACCCTAATGCATTGACGCTACGCGCTATCTCAACTGAAGGTGTTCGCTATCAGCAGACTTATTATTCAGTCGGTGGCGGTTTTGTCATCAATGAAGAAGATGCGACTAACCCAGACGAAGATCATGCTAGCCCGACCATCGATAGAGTTCCCTACCCGTTCAATAACGCAGCAGAGCTACTAGAGCAATGTCGTGAGCATGATTTGAGCATCAGCGAATTGGTACTGGCAAACGAATGTCACTTTCATGCCAAAGAAGAAGTATTTGCTTACCTAGATAGTATTTGGGAAGTGATGCAAGACTGTGTCAAACAAGGCTGTGAAAATGGCGGCATCTTGCCGGGTGGATTAGATGTAAAACGCCGTGCCCAAGATTTGCATACGCAGCTGTGTGCTGAAAAAGACCAACCTATCACCAAGACCGATAAGTTAGCCGCTATGGACTGGGTCGATTTGTACGCGCTCGCCGTCAATGAAGAAAATGCCAATGGCGGCAAAGTAGTCACGGCTCCAACCAATGGCGCAGCAGGTATCATTCCTGCCGTACTGCATTACTATCGTGATTTTTTGCCCAACTACAGCCAAGATGGCGTTCGTAAATTTTTGCTAAACGCCACTGCTATCGGTAGCCTTATCAAACAAAATGCTTCAATCTCTGGTGCTGAAGTTGGTTGCCAAGGTGAGGTTGGTTCTGCGTGTGCAATGGCAGGCTCTGCACTGGCAGAAATCATGAATGGCACGCCAGCCAAATGCCTAAATGCAGCAGAGATTGGTATTGAGCACAATCTAGGCCTTACTTGCGACCCTATTGGCGGACTGGTACAAGTGCCTTGTATCGAGCGTAATGCGATGGGTGCAGTTAAAGCAATCAATGCAGCACGTCTAGCCTGTAGAGGTAATGGTCAGCACTTCGTCTCTTTGGATAAAGCGATAGAGACGATGAAGCAAACAGGTGCCGATATGTCTGATAAATATAAAGAGACGGCACGAGGCGGTCTGGCGGTCTATGCTGATAGTAGAATCCCTACAGCAACGCGCGGTGTTAGCGTCAACTACAGTCAATGCTAATTTGACTTCTCAAAAACTAATTTACTAACAATAAACACGTAAAAAAGCCTCTAATTCGTTAGAGGCCTTTTTGTCATGTATAACTGCTTTTATAACTGGTTTATCGTCTATATATTGACATCAATATTATTCAGCAGTTTTCGATACCACTTCGTTTAGAATCCAAACTGGCTGTACGACATTAGAGCCTTCTGCTGTTACTGCTTCTTGACGTACATCTAGGACATAACGATAGTTCGGCTCATAAGTGAAGCCCTGAATATTACCATTTAGCGTGGTGTAGTTTTTCTGATAGGTCTGGCGATACTGCAAGCACTGTGATTCAACCATGCTGCCATCAGTAGCAGTTAAGTCACATACTGCTTTACGCGGTGCAATTTCCACTTCAAAACTTGGAATATTTACTACTTTTACATTCATAGGTTGTCCTTCAACAACCATCGTGCGCTCATTGTCCATACCCATGGTAGAGCAACCAGAAAGGGCAAAAGTTGTCATCAATGCTGCAAGTGCTAATTTCTTCATTATTCAATCCTCAGATAATTTATTATTGATTCTTTATTGGTAGCTTAGTTACTGGCTCATTTATTGGCTTAGCTACTGACTTATTGTTACTTAGAAGAACTTATTATTTTGAACATCTTATCTTGCTTTGCTACAAGCTAATAAGGTTGTTTGCTTCTTACTGAAACCAGTATAGGTCGCTAGTCGTCTTGCCCTCTATAACTGCTTTGTAAAGTAACGTCAGCTTTTGCAACTGATGTTAATGAAGCGTATTGAATAGCAGAGTTATTTGCTACTGAGGAGATGATTGACATCAAAAAGCCAGAACAATATTTGTTCTGGCTCTTATACAACTATGCAAATTCTGTTTTGTTAAGAATGACTAGCTACGATAATCAGCGTTTATTTTGACATAATCGTATGACAAGTCGCAGGTATATACGGTATCGCTAGCATCACCACGTGCAAGATCGATATGGATAGTAATCTCAGGTCGACTCATGACTGTTTTGCCCGCCTCTTCTGTATAGTCAGGTGCAACACCGCCATTTTGGCAAATCATTACCTCATCTAGATACACATCGACTTGCTCTGTGTCTAGATCTTCGATACCAGCATAGCCCACTGCTGCTAATATGCGTCCCCAGTTAGCATCACTAGCAAAAAATGCCGTTTTTACTAAGGGTGAATGTGCGACTGCATAAGCCACATCGCAGCATTCTTGCGTGGTTTGACCGCCAGTTACTTTGACCGTCATGAATTTAGTAGCGCCTTCTCCATCACGTACAATCAGTTGTGCTAGACGGACAAACACATCAGCTAATGCATCGAATACAGGCTGATAATGTGGATGCTCTGGACTATCAATCACCTCTGAGCTAGCAGCACCTGTTGCGATTAACACACAACAATCATTGGTTGAGGTATCGCCATCGACAGTAATGCGGTTGAAAGACTGCTCATTGATAGCGCTTAGCATCTCTTGCAATAAGTCAGCAGCGATATTAGCATCTGTCGCCACATAGCCCAGCATAGTCGCCATATTTGGGCGTATCATTCCTGAGCCCTTAGACATACCAGTGATATGATAGCTAGTACCTGCTACATGAATTTTTTGGCTGGCCAATTTAGGAATGGTATCTGTTGTGCGAATGCCATTGGCAGCAGCTAGCCAGCTATCAGGCGCTAGGTTAGCTAATGCATTATCCAGACCTGCGATGACCGCATCACTATTTAATGGCTCACCAATCACGCCGGTAGAGAATGGCAATATTGTATTGGTATCTACACCGGCCTTTTCAGCCAACGCTGTACAGATATCAATAGCGCGGCGCTTGCCATCAGCGCCTGTACCTGCATTTGCGTTACCCGTATTGGTGACTAAATAGCGCGGACTAACCTTAGCAAAGTGCTCACGCAATACTCGCACTGGCGCGGCGCAAAAGGTGTTTTTAGTGGTTACAACCGCAGTAGTAGCTTTGTCAGATATTTCGATGACTACTAGATCATCGCGGTCCTTATAACGGACGCCTGCCGCTGTGGCACTGAGCTTGATACCATCGATAGGATGGATAACATCAGGTACTGATACATTTCCAACAGCCATAATAAAATCCTTATTTCTCAATTTTTATCGTTATTTATGAAATACGAAGTGATAAACATATAGTCAGTTCAAGACAGTTCAGATACAAGAAGAACTAGCTGCGGCACTACAACCAACAGAATTAGCGAACTCAGCATCGTATCTAATTGACATGAGGTTGACTATATATATAGGTATTACATTATATAAGTATTACGGTTTCTTTAGGTCAAATGCTGACCAAATTGGTGCATGGTCAGATGGTTTTTCCATAGCACGTAGCTCATAACTGATACCAGCATCGATACATTTATCGATTAAGTCTGAGGTACATAGAATATGATCAATACGTAACCCGCGCTTGGGTTCATCATTGAATCCGCGACTGCGATAATCAAACCAACTGTATAACTCGGTGCTCTCTGGATAATGCAGACGGTAAGTATCTGTCAGCTCACGCGACATCAATGCTGAATACCATTCGCGCTCTTCCGGCAAAAATGAGGTTTTTCTGTTTTTCAACCAACGCTTGGCATTGACTTCACCAATACCAATATCGATATCTTCTGGTGCGATATTCATATCACCCATGACGATAATCGAACGACCTTCCGCTTTTAGCGTATCAATATAAGCCATCAAGTTGGCATAATAAGCGCGCTTCATTGGAAATTTGGTTGGGTGATCTTGGCTCTCTCCTTGCGGGAAGTAACCATTGAGCACATCCACTTCACGACCTTCAAACTCATAACGTGCATGGATAAAACGTTTTTGGGCTTCTTCATCTTCGCCAGGAAAGCCTTTTTGTACGAATACAGGTGCAGCTTTGGATAATAGTGCAACGCCGTAATGCCCTTTTTGTCCGAAATACTCGACGTGGTAGCCCAGCCCTTCGATATCGCTAAGCGGAAATTGATCATCATGAACCTTGGTTTCTTGTAGGCCCATGACATCAGGATCGATTACCTCGCGCACCGCCTCGAGCTGATGCTGACGTGCACGGATACCATTGATGTTAAAACTGACAAAACGGGTCATAAACTGTCCTATACTGATTGGTTAGAATATAGCGCTCTATAAATGGGTGAAATATAAACGGCTATGATAACAAATGTAAGCGGTTCTAGCGGTTGCATGGCCTGATATCTTGAGCTAGAGTAACTCTATTATAAGCACTATCTATTATTGGTCTATCTGAAACACTTTTATTCAACAATACTTATTAAAAATATCGAGCATCGCTATGACAACACTTAAGCAAAAAAATACGACATCAGCCATGAATGATGACATCAAACCATTATTTGCTAAAGATTATAACGTCTATATTAACCATACTGATGCTGGCGGTATAGTCTATCACGCCAATCATTTGGTGTTTTTTGAAAACTGCCGACGCGACTGGTTTACTGAGCTTGGCTTAAATGGATATTTTTTGCAGACTGATAGCGGTGAAGTGCAGCATTTTGTCGTGAGTCAGGCGGACTTGCAATACAAAAGAGCCATTCTATTAGATGAGGTGATTAGCGTACGTATCGATAAAGTGGAGCTAAAACCTGCCAGCATCATATTTTATCAAAGTATATATCGCAATCTACCAAATCATGGTACTACCGAAACTGATGATAGCCAGCTACTAAGCAGCACCAAAATCGTTATTGCTTGCGTACAAAACCTTGTCAAACCAGAGCCAATGAGTAATGATGAAATAGGCAGCGATAAACCAGATAACTCAGCGACAACCCCACCAATGCGTCCTATTCGTGTACCAAAAAAGCTGCGCGTTACGATCGAACAGGCTATCGATAAGCAAGTAAATGGTCAGCAGTAGAACTGCTATGAGCATAGATACGGATAGAGTGTTGTTTGAATTTGATAATCTATGGGTACATAGCCAACGAATGATACGTACTCATAGCATTAAAGATAGTAAAGAAGCCTCGAATAAAATCTCTATGCCGTCTAGCATTTATCAAAAATGGGCAAGCAAGCTAACCGCAAACGCTTCACTGGATAAAGAGCCATCAATTCATGATCGAACGCTAATAAGCGGTGCGAGCGGTGCGCTATTGTCAGGGCAAGTCACTGTTTTGACAGGATCGTCTGGTAGCGGTAAATCAGTACTATTGCGAGTATTGGCAGGATTATTACCAATGAGCAGCGGTACTGTTCGTTTGCACGATGACTCGTCAAGTAATGTTTATCATGATATTCATGAGACTGCACCTGTACTGTGGCGCAAGCAAGTAGCTCTACTCGCTCAGCATCCACAGTTGTTAGACGGCAGTGTCCTTGAAAATTTACAAATGCCTTATCAATTATATGCTCATCAATCGCAGACTTTTGACATAGACTGGCATGTTACTCAGCTTGAACACTTAGATAGAAGTACAGATTTTTTACAACAAGACGCCAAGCATTTATCTGGTGGCGAGCGCCAACTGGTCAATACATTGCGCCTATTACAACTTAGTCCAAAAGTCCTATTATTAGACGAGCCAACCGCCGCTTTGGACATGGACACTTCAGCACAGCTAGTCAACTTGCTCATCAACTGGTTGCACGCAGATGCACAGCGCACACTCCTATGGGTGACTCACGACACAAAAGATATCATGCCTTTGGCAAATAGACACTGGCACATGCAAGCAGGTGTACTCACCGCGGACTCTTGAAGAGCTTTTATCAGAAACATTTAATCAAATGAGTAAGTCTTCTTATAGTTGCTCAGACAATTTAGCACGTTAATAACCTTAACCCTCACCGTGTATTATTACTATAATTATTTCCTAAATAAGCTCATATGAGTGGTACGAATGATATGCAAATATTTCTCACTTACGGTGATATCGCGCTTGCTAGCAGCCTAATTATCATTGTATTACTCATCTCTTGGCGCTTACGTTTAAAACTAAGCAAGACCCTTTTGATAGCGGCATTTCGTACGATCATACAGCTGAGCTTTATTGGGCTAATACTGGCGTGGATTTTTGCACGCGAACAATGGTATGAAGTGCTACTTATCTTAACGGTCATGACTTTAATTGCAGGAAGTGCCGCCAAAAATCGCGTTAAACGTAGTTATAAGGGGTTATTAACAGATACGTTATTGGCAGTCGGTATCTCAGCAATACTAGTAACGGCGATTGCGATTATAGCGATTTTGAATGTTAAGCCTTGGTATACACCGCAATTCATTATTCCTATATTGGGTCTGATATTAGGGAATTCTCTAACTGCCATTTCGTTGACAAGCAATCAATTGATTGAATCCTTTCATGAGCAATCTGGACGTATCGAGATGATGCTCAGTCTATCTGCTAAGCCATTCGAAGCCGTCCATGAGCAGATAAAAGCAGCTATCACTAATGGCATGACTCCAACCCTGAACTCTATGCTAGTCGTCGGTATTGTTAGCTTACCAGGCATGATGACGGGTCAAATTCTAGCGGGCGCCGATCCCACTCAAGCCGTACGCTATCAAATAGTCACTATGTTCCTGATATGTGTCAGCAGCACGCTTGGCTGCACCATCAGTGCCTTACTCATTTATCGACGTTTCTTTAATAAAAAAGATCAATTCATTTTACCGCAATAATTTTGGCATCTACATTCGTTTGTATTTTATCAGCTTACCAATATTAGTTATCTAATCCTTCATTTATGAGATAACAAAGTCAATATATTCTTATAAGTTAATATATGTACTGATCAGTATCGCTTACTGTTATTGTTTTAGACTAAATTCATGCTAATGTATTGCTCAAATGTATCGTTTTTTTGATACTTTATTGGTAAGCAGCAGATAAATAGTTTTAGAACGAACATTATTTTTATTTATTTGTTTTATTTGATGCTTTATATAAATATTTATTAAATAAAATGTTGTGACAGCAGCAAAAAATTAGCTATTAATCAATAGACAGGGATGCTATTGAATGTGGGATATATCACTTATTTAAATGGTGTTCTGTACTACTGATAGATTGACAACCACCTTTTCAAAATACTTTAGCCTATATCAAATCGCAAGGATGCTAACTATGATATCGAACAAACCTTGGCTTTCTCAATATCCAGCCGGTGTGCCAAAAACCATTAATCCCGATAGATATAGCAGCATCATGGAGCTGTACGAAGAATGCTTCGATCGCTTCCGTGGACATCCGATGAGCATCTGTATGGGAGTGACTCATACTTATGGTGATATTGATAACGCTTCGATGGCAGTCGCTGCTTGGCTACAGAACCAAGGTTTGCCAAAAGGTAGTGTCGTCGCTCTCATGATGCCAAACGTTCCACAGTATCTACCAACTATGATTGGGATATTGCGTGCAGGCTACGTTTGTACCCCTGTCAACCCGCTATATACTGGCCGAGAATTACGCCATCAGCTTAACGATTCTGGTGCCCAAGCAATTTTTGTGGTCGATAACTTTGCCCAAGCGCTTGAGCAAGTCATTGAAGAAACGGCTATCAAACGTGTCATCCTATCGAAAATGGGCGATATGATGGGTTTGAAAGGCATTTTGGTCAATACAATTATTCGTCAGGTCAAACGCTTAGTACCCAAGTACAATCTTAACGACCCTAAATACCATGTCACTAAGCTTCCTGAAGTATTGAAAAAAGGTAAAAACCTACCTTTTCAGCAACCAAAAATGTCTTTGGACCAAAAAGCATTTTTGCAATACACAGGTGGTACCACAGGACTTTCGAAAGGCGCTATTTTGTCACAGCGTAATATCGTAGCAGCAGCGATGCAATCAGAAGCATGGACTCGCCCTATCACGTCAGAAATCAACGAAGTGTATATCAATATGGTGATGGCACTGCCGTTGTATCATATTTTTGCATTTATGCTTAGCCTACTTGGTATGCGTTCAGGCTATACCTTTATACTAGTACCTAATCCACGTGATATTCCTGGATTTGTTAAAACCTTGTCAAAACAGCCGTTCCATATTTTCCCTGCGGTCAATACCCTCTTTAAGGGATTGCTCGATAATCCAAACTTTAAAGATTTGGACTTTAGCGCTTTGCGTATCTCACAAGCTGGTGGTATGGCGGCTACTGAGCAAACTGCGAAGCGCTGGTTAGAAGTGACTGGCTGCGCGATGATCGAAGGTTGGGGTATGACAGAAGGCGTTGCCGTCGGTACCGCCAACGTTATTACCAATCGTGAGTTTAATGGTACTATCGGTGTACCAGCCCCTGGTGTCGATGTCATTATTATCGATGAAGATGGCAGGCATGTAGGTTTAAACGAAGGGGGCGAGCTATGTATTAAAGGCCCTAACGTAACCTCTGGATATCTCAATAGAGACAGTAGTGCTGATTTTACTAGTGATGGTTATTTCCGTACTGGTGATATCGTCAGCATGGACGACAAGGGTTATATTAAACTGCTAGATCGTAAGAAAGACATGATCTTGGTTTCAGGATTTAACGTATTCCCGAACGAAATTGAATCTGTGATGCTTGACTGTGATGGTATTCTTGACTGTGCGGTAATTGGCATTCCTGATAGTCATCAAGGTGAAGCGGTTAAAATATACGTAGTACCTGAAGACAATAATGTTACCAAAGAAGTGATTACAGATTTTGCGCTAGACAATCTAACGGGTTATAAGTGTCCACGCCACATTGAGTTTGTGAGCGACCTACCAAAAAGTAATGTCGGTAAAGTACTGCGTCAAAAATTGCGTGAAAAACACAATGCAGACTACCCGCAAGTATAAATAGAGACAATTTCTAAAAAATTCTAAAAACATGAATTTATTTTTACTAAAGGCATCTTACAGTAATTGTAAGATGCCCTTTTGTATATTTATTTTCTGTCATTCAACTATAAAATTTCTCTATTATAATTACTACAAATCTACTTTTATATCCAATTATATGACATTTTTTGAATAAATTTCATGTTAATTACTTGATAAGAAAGTAAATTATTTGTCTAGGTATTTTCTGATTATTCAACATATATTATTTCATTTATCAAATTTAACTGTAAACTATCAAGTTCTTGTATAAGAATAACAGACACGGTTGTAGTTATGTTAATGTATTGCCAAAATGTGTCACTATACTTTCTGTTATTTTGATCTTATATAGTTATGACTAATATCGATTGATTAGCAGCATTACTAGTAGCTATTTTCATTACCAAAACATTAACTGTTTTTTAATCTGATGAGATATTTATGCTCTGTGATTAAATCAAGCTTTATAAGGGCCCCGTATTTTAGCAGTATGTGAACATATAGGATAGCACTCGACAATTTCTTGCTAACGGAACAGCGATTTAAATTGTTGACATGGATGTGACTACTTTTTTATAGAGCCTTAATTTATTTTAATATTTAAGGACGCTAATCATGACTGTAGATAAACCTTGGCTTGCTCAATACCCGGAAAACGTACCCAAGACGATTAATCCTGATCAGTATGAAAGCCTCATAGAGTTATATGAAGAGTGTTTTAACCGCTTTCGTATGCATCCGATGACTATCTGTATGGGTGTTACGCATACTTATGGTGATGTTGATAACGCTTCACTGGCAATAGCAGCATGGTTACAGGCTCAAGGTTTACCTAAAGGCAGCGTAGTGGCTCTTATGATGCCAAACGTTCCCCAATATCTACCAACTATGATTGGTATTCTACGTGCAGGTTATGTTTGCACTCCAGTAAACCCACTATATACGGGTCGCGAGTTGCGTCACCAATTGAATGACTCAGGTGCTCAGGTTATCTTTGTCGTTGACAACTTTGCTCAAGCACTTGAGCAAGTTATTGAAGAGACCAATATCAAACGTATCGTGCTGTCAAAAATGGGCGATATGATGGGTCTAAAAGGTATTTTGGTCAATACGGTCATCCGTCAGGTCAAACGCTTGGTTCCAAAGTACAACCTAAACGATCCTAAGTATGACGTTACTAAGTTCCCTGAAGTTCTAAAGAAAGGTAAGAATCTACCGATTCAAGCACCAAAAACCACCCTACAACAGAAAGCTATTTTGCAGTATACAGGTGGTACGACTGGACTATCTAAAGGTGCTGTCCTAACACAACGTAATGTCGTCGCTGCTGCTATGCAATCAGAGGCATGGTATCGTCCTGTGACCTCAGGTATCAATGAAGTATATATCAATATGGTTATGGCCTTACCGCTATATCATATTTTTGCCTTCATGCTGAGTCTACTTGGTATGCGTTCAGGTTATACCTTTATCCTAGTACCTAATCCGCGCGATATGCCAGGGTTTATTAAAACGTTATCAAAACAACCGTTCCATATCTTCCCTGCCGTAAACACTCTATTCAAAGGGTTACTTGACCAGCCAAACTTTAAAAACTTAGACTTTAGTTCATTACGTATCACTCAGGCTGGTGGTATGGCGGCAACTGAGCAAACCGCAGCACGTTGGTTGGAAGTAACTGGCTGCCCTATGGTTGAAGGTTGGGGTATGACGGAAGGCGTTGCGGCAGGTACTGCTAACGTGATTACTGATCGTAAATTCAACGGTACTATTGGTATACCTGTTCCTAGTGTCGATATCATTGTAGTAGATGACAATGGCAAACGTGTGGGCCTAAATCAAGCAGGCGAAATGTGTATTAAAGGCCCTAATATTACGTCTGGTTACTTTAATAAAGACAATACCAATGATTTCACAAGTGACGGCTACTTCCGTACGGGTGATATTATCAGTATGGACGAAAAAGGCTATATCACCCTACTAGATCGTAAGAAAGACATGATCTTGGTTTCTGGATTCAATGTATTCCCTAACGAAATCGAATCCGTTATGCTCGACTGTGATGGTATCGTCGATTGCGCAGTAATTGGTATTCCTGATGACCATCAAGGCGAAGCGGTTAAAATTTATATCGTACCCGCCGATAATAATGTCACTAAAGAAGTCATCAAAGAATTTGCGCTGGACAATTTGACTGGTTATAAATGTCCACGCCATATTGAGTTTGTCAGTGAATTACCAAAGAGTAATGTTGGTAAAGTACTGCGTCAAAAGCTGCGTGAACAGCATATGTCAAATAATCCTCAAACGTTGTAATACTTACCCTGCTATTTCAGAGCAAATAGAAGAAGCCCACTACAATAATAGTGGGCTTCTTCTTTTCTGCCTTAGGAAAACCAATTCGATTAACTTAGTTTATTCATTACCTGTAATGGCAAGTGCTTCATCGCGTGACTGACCATGGACCAAGGTAGGCTCGGCACACAGGCTTCATCCACACCCGCTTCGATAGCTGCGACAATAGCTTTAGTACCAGTATCTGCATCGACTTCAAATGGTAATGGCTTAGAGCCTTCGTTGATTTCGGTGCGAATATAGCCTGGGTAAATTGTAGAAACCTTAATAGGAAGATTGGTCAAAAGCATATCAGCACGAATGCCTTCTGCTAAGTGAGCCAAACCAGCTTTACTTGCACCATAGGTTGTCAAGTGTCTAGGTAATCCACGCATGGCTGACATGCTCGATATCACCACCAAATGCCCACTATTCTGAGCACGGAAGATATTCATAGCGGCTTCACACTGTGCCAGTGCTGCTACAAAATTGACATCAGCAGTGCGACGGTTGGTTTCAAAATGCCCTTTACCAATGCGGCGACTATCACCAATACCTGCATTAACCACTACTCGCTCAATGCTACCGAAATCATCTGCAAAAGCATCAAACACTTGAAAAACCGTATCATAATCACTTACATCTAGTGCTTGGTATTCGACTCGGATATTAGGATACTTGTCCATCATTTCCGATTTTAGATGCTCTAAACGATCAGTGCGACGCGCACATATGGCCAAGTTATAGCCAAGGCTAGCAAACAGTCTGGTCATACCCTCGCCCAGACCTGAACTAGCACCTGTGATAAGCACCGTTTTACCTGTGCCTACTTGCTGCTTACTCAGGTCTTTTAGATAGCTTGCAGGTCGAACCGCGCCTACTATCTGGTTTTTGCTATGGCGCGCACTTTTAGCAACCAATTTTATTAATTTATTTTGCATGTACCGTCCTTTGTATATCGATATTGCACAGAATCAAATTGGTATTTAGTATAAACGTCGATAAGGCTTATACTTTAAGTAGGTATGACACTACATTATTCGCAAACCATGTGTAAATTTATCGCCATGTCACAAACGGTTTGCCATCAGAGAATAAATGACTATATTCATTCAAAGACAGCAAGCGAGAGCTTTGATTCTTTAAAGTAATAGAGGTCACCCCCGTATTGACCAAGCTTTTATTCAGCTGATAAGCGGTCTGACTGCCTTGTCGCAATAACTGGGCAGTGATTGCAGCAATGACACCACCTGAAGTGAATACGAGCACGGTGCTGTCCTGATCTAAGCTCATGCTTGCTGCTTTTGTACGTACTTGTTCAAGGGCTTGCTGTGCACGATTATTAAACTGGGGCCAACTTTCAAGATAGTCTTGATCATTATCACCAGCATGCCAGCGCTGCATCGCTTGATCAAATAGCTCAGCCAGTCGTGTCGCTGGCGATTCTGCTTTGGCGATTTCAGCTGAGATGTCAGATCGATTGCCAGATGCCTCTGCTGACTTAACAAACACGTCTTTATGATTAAATTCATCAAATTGCGGCAGAATATAACTATCAGGCTGATCAAAGTTGATTGCGGGCGCAACAGCTGTGCCATTGCTATTACTGGCATGTACAGATGACTGGTAACGCTCCCAAAAATGACGTGCTGAGTCTTGCTGCCGAACCAACCTACCAGTAAATATGGCATCGATGCGGCGCTGCGTAGCTGCATAGTGCTGACCTAACATTTGTGCCTGAACAGTGCCTAGTTCTGAGAGTTGATCATAGTTTTCTTGTCCAAAAGACGCTTGGCCATGACGTGCTAAAAGTATGGTTGTCATAAATTATTACCTTTTATCATATTTGCTAAAGTACAGTTTGCTGAATACTTACGCTTCAGGAGAGTCAGGTGCTTTTGCAAAATAACCTTTTGGTAAAATACTTTTGACCACTTTTTGAACAGGGCTTGGTAACTGCTCGATAGCAGCAGCATCTACGCCTATGTCTTCTAAATGCGGCTGAACATGTGCATTGAATAAAGCTTCGCCTTCATATTGTGCAATTAATTTCAAACATTTAGCATGCATAACATGTATAACGAGCCAAGCGTTTTTGAACGCTGGATTGGTGGTTTGCTTATGATAATAACGATAGTAGATCTGTTGAATGATACCTGAGAGGCGGAACAATCCAAACACTTCATAAAAGGTCCAATTCTCTATCTCTAAACCTGACTGTTTTAGATAATATTCAACCACTTCATCGCGCGTCATCATGCCTTCTAAATGTGTTGGCTGACGACGGAACTGCTGCATGATGATATTATCATCTTCTTCAATCCAGTAAGCCAACGCACTACCCAAGTCCATCAATGGATCACCAAGGGTTGCCATCTCCCAGTCGAGCACGCCAATAACTTTGGTCGGCTCATCTGCATCAAGTATGACATTGTCAAAGCGCCAATCATTATGAATGATACAAGTTTTGCTATCAGCTGGTGTGTGCTTAGCAAGCCATTGTCTAACCAGTGCAAAGCTCGGTACGTTTGGTGTCTTAGCTTTAACGTAACGTTTATCCCAACCACTAATCTGACGTTCACAGTAGCCTTCACCGCGGCCCAAATTGACCAAATCAGGATGCTCGGTATAGTCTATCTGGTGTAGCTCTACCAGAGCGTCTAATACATTGGTGCAAAGCAGACGCGTTTGCTCAGGATTTAGATCGATACCTTCTGGTAATTCTGCACGAGGGATAATACCTTCCATCCGCTCCATCACATAAAAGTCAGCGCCGATAACAGCTTCATCCGTACATAGCGCAATCATCTCAGGCACATAAGGATATGCATCTTTTAACGCTTTTTGAACGGTGTACTCACGCACCATGTCATGGGCAGATTTTGCCTTGGTACCTTTTGGTGGACGACGTAATATGAGGTCTTGGTTTTTATCTTCACCCTCATACTGTAGTCGATACGTCCAGTTTGATGCGCCGCCTGAGAACTGAGTGACTGTAGGCTCGCCTACCACGTCGACACCTTGATCGCGAAGCCATGCGCTTACTGCTTTGGCATCAAGCTCTTCACCTTCGCGTACGGCACCGCCTTTGTCTAGTACTTTATTATCAGTTGCCATGAGACATTCCTTATCATGTGGTCATTTATTTTTATAACAGATATGCGAGCTAGTTCTCAATTCAATTTATCTCATTCTTCTCAATATTTTTGAAATAAGGACTCGCTTTAGTGATGAAAAATTCACTACTAAGTCGTTAATAGTGAATTCTTAATTAGCTTGTTGATTGGTTTATTCTTGATAGTTGCGTGAGCAAATCAAAACTAACTCACACAACCGTTTGTTAAGATTAAGATTAAGATTAAGATTAAGACTAAGCTTTGTCAGATTTAGCAGAACGACTAAAGCCCTGACGTTTTAACTCTAATTTAGCAATCATGGTTTTATGTACTTCATCTGGACCATCTGCCAAACGTAGTACACGTGCTTGCGCGTAGAAATTCGGTAGCAAGGTATCTTGACACACGCCCATACCACCATGAATCTGAATCGCCATGTCGACTACTTCTTGTAGCACAGTTGGCGCGACTACTTTAATAGCAGAGATTTCAGTCAATGCTTTTTTCGTGCCTTGAGCATCCATTTTTTGTGCTGCGTATAATGTTAGCAAGCGTGCTTGGTCAATTTTGATACGGGCATCGCTGATACGCTCAAAGTTACCACCCAATTGTAGTAATGGCTTACCAAAGGCAGTTCGTGACATGCCACGCTTGACCGCTAATTCAAGAGATTTTTCGGCAGCACCGATACAGCGCATGCAATGATGAATACGACCTGGCCCCAAGCGACCTTGCGCAATCTCAAAACCCTTACCCGGCCCACCAATAAAGTGACTGACGGGCACACGTACATTATCAAAGCTGATCTCACCATGACCGTGCGGCGCATCATAATCGCCAAACACTTTAAGCATACGTTTGATATTCACACCCGCAGTATTGACTGGTACCAGTACCATCGAATGCTGATGATGACGATCTGCGCTTTCATCCGCGGTATAGGCCATAACAATCAAAATATCAACCGCAGGATCGCCAAGGCCCGATGACCACCATTTGCTACCGTTAATGACAATTTCATCACCATCGACCACAGCAGTTGCTTGCATATTGGTGGCATCGCTTGAGGCCACATCAGGCTCAGTCATACAAAACACAGAGCGTGTCTTACCTTCTAGGATTGGGGTAAGCCACTTGTCTTGCTGCTCTTGAGTACCGTAGCGCCATAACAGCTCCATGTTGCCGCTATCAGGGGCATTACAGTTAAATACATGGGGTGCTAGCAAACTACGACCAGTCAATTCTGCGATAGGCGCATAATCAGTGACTGACAGTCCTGCACCTAGTGTGTCATCTGGCAAGAATAAATTCCACAAGCCCTCTTCACGCGCTTGCTTGCGCAAATTTTCGTAGGCTTCTGGCCATTCCCAGTTTTCCCAATTACCATCAGGGTTTTTTTTATGACAATCTTCCCAGAATTGGGCTTCGATAGGCTCAATATTCGTTTCGATAAACGCTTTGACTTTGGCATGCATGGCTTGACCATGTTCTGTTGCGGTAAACATTAAATTGTCGTTAGACATAAATGACTTCCTTTTCTTTATTGATTGTCTGAATCAAATGTTGATAAAAAGCTCTACTAGAACTTTAGTGCACGCACGTATACTGTTTTCCGTGTGCTACATTTATAACACAGCAATTGTCAATAAACAGCAAAAAGGCGCGACCAGCTAGGCCACGCCTTTTACAAAATATAAACAATGTATCTAAAAATTCTAAGCACTAACATACCATTATTTAACTATCATAATGATAACTAAAATTATTTCAGAATATTTAGGCGACTATTCAAATCAAAACGTGCAAGTGCATCAGGTAATTTATCTACAGCCATACTCAGTGTCGCTTCTGCTGCCTGAGCCAATCCTAACTTTTCTGCTAACGTCGGCTTCTGACGTGAATATAGTGCGTATACTTCGTTGTCTTCCATACGCTCTAAAATATAACTGTCTGAAGTTTGTAGACTATCAATTAAGTTAAGCTTTAACGCATCTTCGCCATACCAATGCTCACCCGTAGCTACTTTGGCAACATCAAGTGTTGGACGATACGTGTTAACGAAATGCTTGAATAGCTCATGCGTCTGCTCTAGCTCTTCTTGGTATTTGGCACGGTCTTCGGCATCATTCTCACCAAATACAGTCACCGTACGCTTATAGTCACCAGCGGTAAACATCTCATAATCGATGTCGTGGTTTTTTAGCCATTTGTGGAAGTTTGGCAGCTGTGACACTACACCGATTGAACCAATGATAGCGAATGGCGCGGCTATTACCTTGTCTGCAACGCAGGCCATCATATAACCACCGCTTGCCGCCACTTTATCAACACAGACCGTCAGTTTCAGACCAGCATCTTTTAGGCGAACCAATTGTGCTGCGGCCAAACCATAACCGTGTACCAAACCACCGCCTGATTCGAGACGGACGATAACTTCGTCACCTTTATTTGCGGTACTAATTAGAGTACTGATTTCTTCACGCAAATGTTTGACCGCAGTTGCTTTGATATCACCGTCAAAATCGAGCACAAAAACTTGTGCCTTGTCATCAGTATGTTTTTTCTTATTTTTAGTTTTTGCTTTTAATGCTTGCTTGGCTTTTTTGGCCATGACTTTTTTGAACTGTTTGAGGGCAGCTTTACCTTGGGTGGCTTCCATCAAATCTTCACGGCGCTGCTTTTGAGCATCATTTAAGTGCCGTATTTTAAGCTCGACAGGGTTTTTAGGGGGATGAAATAGCATGGTTACAAATCCTCAAGTCAGTAAATATATTGATATGGCTGTTTTTATTAGCGTGCGGTTGATATGTGCACACTAAGCGGTGTTTTCAAGCATGATGACAATATTTAACCCAATATAAATAACGCAGAATAAATACCTCAGATACTTACAGACTCCCGTTCTTTGATTGAACTCAGCCGGTTGTATAACAAAGGCAGATTAGGCATAATATGCGTTTATATCAAATTTTCTGCAGCCAACGTGATGACCATATGTCTTAATCGCGTTGTTTGTGTGTTTTTTTTGCAAATAGCTTGAAACGCACAACAATGGCTGCATTATTGTACTTCGAATTGGGCTGATAACTGGATAACCATATTATGACGCAAAGCACTATGACGCATAGCGAATACCGAGACGAGTATTGCGGAGCCGTAACCGAGAGCTTGCTTGAGCAAACCATTAGTATCGTAGGCTGGGTACATCGTCGTCGCGATCACGGTGGCGTGATTTTCTTAGACATGCGTGACCGCGCTGGTATCTTACAGGTCGTGGTCGACCCTGATACCCCAGAAGCTTTCGCAGCAGCTGATGCTGTACGTCCTGAATACGTGCTAAAGATAACTGGCCGTGTACGTCGCCGTTATGAAGGTACTGAAAATAATAATATGACCAGTGGCCAGATTGAGCTATTGGGCAAAGAAATTGAAGTACTGGCTAAGTCTGAAACGCCACCATTCCCATTGAATGACGAAAAAACGACTGTATCTGAAGACCTGCGTCTAAAGTATCGTTATCTTGATATGCGTCGTCCGCAAATGCAAGAGCGTATGGTGTTCCGTGCCAAGGCAACGTCAGCGATTCGTCGTTATTTAGACGACCATGGTTTCTTGGATGTTGAGACGCCTATCTTGACTCGTGCAACGCCTGAAGGTGCGCGTGATTATCTTGTACCATCACGTACTCGTCCAGGTAACTTCTTTGCCCTGCCGCAGTCACCACAGCTATTTAAGCAATTATTGATGGTGTCAGGTTTTGACCGTTATTATCAAATTGCTAAATGCTTCCGTGATGAAGATTTACGTGCCGATCGTCAGCCTGAATTTACTCAGGTGGATATTGAGACTTCTTTCTTGAACGAAGAAGAAATCATGAACATCAACGAAGGTCTTATCAAGCATTTGTTTAAGACAATGATGGACGTTGAGTTTGAACAGTTCCCACGCATGACTTACGCTGAAGCAATGCGTGACTACGCATCAGACAAGCCTGACTTACGTATTCCTCTAAAGTTGGTTGACGTTGCAGACTTGATGAAAGACGTTGACTTCAAGGTATTTGCTGGCCCTGCAAACGATCCTAAAGGTCGTGTGGCTGCCCTACGCATCCCTGGTGGCGCATCATTAAGCCGTAAGCAAATCGATGCTTATACCAAATTTGTTGGTATTTATGGCGCACGCGGTTTGGCTTATATCAAAGTCAATGACGCTAGCAGCATCAACAACGGTGTGGATAAAGAGTCTGGCCTACAGTCTCCAATCATCAAAAACATGACTGATGACGTACTTGTGAGCTTGATCGAGCGTACTGCTGCAGAAGATGGCGACATTATCTTCTTTGGTGCGGATAAAGCCAGTGTCGTGAATGATGCGATTGGTGCATTACGCCAAAAAATCGGTCTAGATCTTGAAATGACGACTCGTGAATGGGCACCGCTTTGGGTAACTGACTTCCCAATGTTTGAAGAGACTGACGATGGTCGTTGGACATCGATGCATCATCCGTTCACCAAGCCTAAAGGCTCAGTTGAAGAGTTGAAAAACAACCCAGAATCTGCCCTTTCTATCGCTTATGACATGGTATTGAACGGTACTGAGATTGGCGGTGGTAGCTTACGTATCAATACTTATGATATGCAACAAGCTGTACTTGAAGCATTGGGTATTGGTGAGCAAGAAGCTGAAGACAAATTCGGTTTCTTACTTGATGCGCTAAAATTTGGTGCGCCACCGCATGGCGGCCTAGCATTTGGTTTGGATCGTTTGATTATGTTGATGGTTGGCGCAAGCTCTATCCGTGACGTTATCGCCTTCCCAAAAACCAAAACGGCTGATTGCCCATTGACCCAAGCACCTGCTGGCGTTGATAGCAAACAACTACGTGAGCTTGGTATTCGTGTGCGTGAAAAAGCACAAGCTGATACCAGCAAGCCTGCTGAATAAATCGTTTGATGATGCGCGGTTGCTGTCTACAGTGCTTGTTACGTGATTCATTACCATGTGAGTGGTCATGAATCCGTATCATATTTTCAAAGTCGTGCCATTGTCTGTATTGCAGATGCTGGCACGTTTTGTTGCGTGGGTTATCATTAAGATACCCAGTCTAAGTATCATGCGTACCATTCAGATCAATATGGCGCTGATTACTCATACATTGCCTGAGCAGCAAAAGCGCACATTGACCAAAGACATTATTTATCATCAATGTCTGACCAGTATTGAATCTATAAAAAGTTGGGCGATGCCACCTGAGTGGAGTATCGCTCAGATTCGTGATGTCCATAATAAAGACATTTTTTTAGAGGGTCTTGCCAATCCAAATGGCATGCTTGCTATCGTACCGCATCTCGGCACTTGGGAGATGATGAATGCTTGGCTCAACCAGTTTGGTGCGCCAACCATTATGTATAAGCCGGTTGACGGCAAATTCGCTAACGAGTTTATCCTTCAGGGTCGAGCACGACTTAACGCGACTTTGGTACCTACTGATGGGAGCGGCGTCAAAGCTGTGTTTAAAACGCTCAAGCAAGGTGGTTTTAGTATTGTACTGCCCGACCACGTTCCAGAACCATCAGGCGGCGTTGTCGTTCCGTTCTTTGGTATCAAAACATTGACCAGTACCCTTGCCTCAAAATTGGCGAGCAAAACCAAATGTGCGTTGGTTGGCTTATCTTGTATTCGCCGTACTGATGGACGCGGTTTTGATATCTACTGCTACAAACTCGACGATCCAGCCTTGTATGACCGTAATGCTGAAGTAGCGACTCATGCTCTCAATCAGGCTATGGAGCGTATGATTACAGACAACTACAGTCATTATATGTGGGGCTATCGACGTTTTAAGCGTATACCAAACTTAGGCAACCCTTACCGAAAAGATAAAGAGACTTTAGAAGCCTTTATTCAATCTCACCATTCTAACGTTTCTAGTCGTTCTGATAGCGATATCAACGATAGCATTAAAAATGACAACGTTAAAATCGACAATGTTAAAAACGATAGTACTGTTAAAAGCGATAACACTAAGCTCGACAATCATTAGTCATCATTAAACTAACGTTGCACTATTTAGACATACCATCAGTTTAAACGTATCATCAGTCATAGCTATGCTAATATTGGCTGGACTCTATATTCTTTTACTTTTATTAATCCTTCATTTATCTGACTATTATCTTAATACGAGTGCATTATGACATCTGACGTAACTAAGACTTCATCTACAGATCCTAATCAGACAAGCACCAATGCTGCTGAACAGCGTTATATAATCTGTATGAAATGGGGCGACAAATATGGTCCTGAATACGTCAATCGTCTCTACAACATGGTTAGTCGACATCTAACCTTAGATTTCCAAATGGTTTGCTTGACCGATGACAGCACAGGTATTGACCCTGCGATTGCCTGTTATCCTATACCCGATATGGATTTACCAGCAGGTCCTGAACGTGGTTGGAAAAAACTGACTACTTTTAAACCTGAGCTGTATGATTTAAAAGGTGTGGCCCTATTTTTAGACATTGATATCGTCATTGTTGATAATATCGATGCGTTTTTTACTTACCAAGCAGAGCATAAAGACAGTGTCATCATTATCCGCGACTGGAAAAAACCCTGGCGCATGATTGGCAATAGCTCTGTTTATCGCTTTAATATTGGCATGAATACCTATCCTGATTTGCTGTCCAATTTTGAGCGAAACTTTGAAACCATTCGCACCCAAGTACGTCACGAGCAGGCCTATCTCTCTAACTATTTGCGTGAGCATCATCACCTAGAGTATTGGGATAAGACATGGTGTGTCAGCTTTAAGTACCAATGTATTGCGCCGATTCCTTTTAACTTTGTACGCACACCCGCTCTGCCGGATGATGCCAAAATCGTTATCTTCCACGGTGAGATTAACCCGCCCGATGCGATTGCTGGTAGTGGCGGTAAATGGTATCGACATGTGAAGCCAAGCCCATGGTTAAAAGACCATTGGCAATAAATGCTTAGTAATTAACCATATGTAGATAATTTATAATTAGCGTAAAGGCAGTGTATTAAGATATAAGATAGGTGAAATAAACGACTGGAAAATAGTATGGCGCTATATTTGAGATTACCTGCTACCGCTGGGTTCAATATTGATAATGAGCTCATCATTATCAATGCTTTTAATGCCAATGAACCTGAACAAAGCCTGCATGAAAAAGACGTCAATATTATCGCCTCAGGACCATCTATACAGCAGCTGCCGTTAGCAGAGCTACTAGATACACCTACTATTTTTGTTAATGGCAGTATCAGCCTGATTGGGCAGCATCAGTTTACCGATATTGCTGGTTACGTCATCAGTGATGCGCGCTTTATCAATCATCAGCCTGAGATTTTACAGCAGTACTATACGGGTCAACCTCTATATGCAACGTTAGCTGTCTTTGAAGCGATGGCCACCACGCACCCTGACATTATGCAAACGTACTATCATGCCATGCGAGTGTTGTACCCAGTAGATAGGCCATGGGGAGTCAAGTCAAACAAGCTATCTTTTAATAAGCTTATCTTTAAGAAAAAACTGCTTAATAAAAAAATGCCGCTATCGTACTTTATCAATAATCCAAACTTTATTATTGATAGCGATCATAAAGTGGCTGACATCGGTGTCTCTCTTAACATTACTCATGGATTTGTGGAAGCAGGCACTGTCGCTTATGTGGCGGCGCAGTTAGCGTTTTCGCGTCAAGCAGCGAGTATTCATCTGTACGGTATTGATCTGCTTAACAGCAAGCAACCACGGTTTTATGAAAATAAAAATAATAGTGCACCAAGTATGCTTAGCAAAGTCATGAACGAGCGGATTGTCCCTTCGTTTAACTTGCTCGGCAGAATCTATCAATCGCATGGTGTACCCGTCGTCAATCACTCTCCTATCTCTAAATCACTATTCGACACTTTCTAGTTAATAACTCGCCGTTAGTAACCTCTACTTGATGGCGTGTAATTAAGAACCACTAAGACTTATAAACTCTCATTTTTTATCTGAATCTAAAACAGAACCCAAGGCTAAGTACTGTCTTGCAATATTTTTAGGTAGTAACTGCTGGTTTAGCGGCACGATATAATCTGTAAGGTTGTCTATGGCTTGGTCGATAAGCATGGCCAACCCATCAATATCACCTACCGCAATCAAGTTCTGCTCGGGTAATAGTTCTCTTGGCCCAAAAGGACAATCCGTACTGATTACTGGTACGCCCAATGCTTGCGCCTCTACGATTACATATCCGAAGCCTTCAAACTTAGAGGTGAGTACCATCAGTGCAGCTGATCTAATTAATGGATAAGGGTTGGTCTGAAAGCCTAAAAACTTAATGCAATCGCTAATATTTAGTTGGAAAGCCAACTGTTTAATCTCTGATTCAAGCCTACCTTTACCTACTAGAACTAACGGCAGCTTTCGTTCTGTTTTGGCATACGCCTGTAGCAAGTCTCGATGACCTTTCATGTCATCAAATGAGGCGACATGTATAATGTACTCTTTATCTACTAAGCCAAAATGTTCAAGATGGCTAGATGCTGCTGCTTTGGTATTTATACCAGTAGCATCACAAGGATTATAGATTGTTGTGGTTTTGGTAATATTTCCTATAAGATCAATCAGGTCTTGGCGTGCACCCTTACTCACACAGCTACAAGGATAAGCGCCATAGACCATTTTCAAATGACTTATAGTCTGTACTGGCGTCTCTAATAATTGATTTTGGAACTGCTTAGATAGTGCTGTATGCAGTACATTTACGATATTTGACAACTGACTATATGCCATAATCCAGTTTATCTTATAGATATTAGCCAGTATCAAATCTGGCTTCCCTATTTGGCTAAGCACGTAAGTATCAATACGTTTAGCGACTGATTCATAGGCTTGTGCTTGCGTAGATTCTGGGTCGAGATTTTGCTCAGAAAACACCTCATCATATGGCACGATGTGATATTGCACACGAGCGTCTAGTAGCATATCTTGCGTCGCTTCCAAGCATAGGATATGAGTGCGATAGCCCATATCTGCATAAGCGCTTGCCAAAGTCGTAACCATACGCTCAGCACCGCGACCTTCAAGCGCTTTTAAAATAAATAGAATAATAGATGGCATTGGTGTCTCAGCTTGATTTTTTAACGGTATAGGCATGATAGGTTAGCCAAATGAATGCAACTATGGTCATAATTATTGCAGCGTTCTGACTTTATATGCTAGTCTCACCTACCGCTGGTGCTCGGCATTTACTCAGTAAAGTACGAGCAGGATTTAACGGTATCTCTATAAAAAATTATAATTAGTCTAACTATCTAAATCGATTAAACCTTGTTAATAATCGCATCAGCAAATATCATAGCTGGTCTAATATCGCTACTAACATAGATGTGTATCCGCAAAGAACAGGATTAGTTATGAAGCAGCCTAATGAAAACACATTAGATGTCGTCATTGCTTGGGTAGATGGCGCAGACCCTATACTCAAACAAAAGCGAGAACAGTATAAGCCAAGTAAAGAAGTGGCATCTGACGCAATAACTGACACGCGTTTCGCCAGCGACGATGAGATATATTATAATATTGCTTCTATCATCAAATATGTGCCTTTTTGTCGTCATATATATATTGTCACAGATCAACAAAAGCCAGCGTTCGTCGATGAGTTTGCCAAGCAAGGTATTTGCTCAGGAGATAAAATACGCATTGTTGATCATAAGGACATATTTTCGGGTTATGAACAGTTTTTACCTACGTTTAATACCCGCTCAATTGAGTCGATGATATGGAATATTGAGGGGTTATCTGATTACTTCATCTATATGAACGATGATTTCTTTTTTAACCAACCAGTACAAATAGATGACTTTTTGGATGGTAAAAAGCTAAACATTCACGGCCACTGGCGTAAAAGTGCTGCATTAAATGCTAAGCTTAATTTCCGAAAATCTCGCTTTAAATTGTTGGGCACACCGATTCAACCAAGGCATACTATCGCCCAAATGCTAAGCGCCAAAATACTCGGTATGGATCAATTCTTTGAAATTCATCACTATCCGCATATCGTCGATAGGAACACATTGAAAGATTATTTGCTAAATCATCCTCAGCTGCTGACAGAGCAGATTAGATATAAATTTAGAGATGTGGCGCAGGTGAACCCAATAACCCTGATGAATCATCTTAAAATTCAAAAATATGAAGCAAATTTAAAATCCGATACATCTGTTAACTATCTAAAAAATGAAAGTAGTGTCGAGGGTTTTATTGCTGCTTTAGAAGATAAATCTATCAAGTACGGTTGTATCCAAAGCCTAGACCTTCTGGAACCAGATTCACACAACAAAATCAGCCAAGCTATGAAGCATAAATTTTTAGCGTATCTCCCCGTTTCTGTGACGGGAACACCAGCTCTCTGAGCTAAGGCAACCTGACACCGTATCGTGATTTTGAATCTTATTTAGCATAAACCAATTTTGGACTAGATCTATCAAAGCATAAACATTAATTGGATATATTATGAAAATAGCAGTAGTAGGTACAGGCTACGTAGGCCTATCAAATGCAATGCTATTGGCACAGCACAACGAAGTCGTCGCTGTTGACATTGTTCCTGAAAAAATCGACTTGTTGAATGCCCAGCAGTCCCCTATTGAAGATGAAGATATTGAGGATTTTTTATTAAATAAAAATCTCAACTTTTCTGCGACACTTGATGCATCGGCAGCCTATAAAGGCGCTGATTTTATTATTGTGGCGACACCAACTGATTATGATGCCAAGACCAATTACTTCAATACATCAACGGTAGAAGCAGTGATTGAGCAAGTACTTTTGGTCAATCAACAAGCAACCATTATTATAAAGTCTACCGTACCAGTGGGATATACGGCGAGTATTAGAGAGCGTTATGCAACTGACCGTATTATCTTTTCACCCGAATTTCTGCGAGAAGGTAAAGCGCTGCATGACAACCTTTATCCTTCCCGAATCATTGTAGGTGAACAGTCAGAACGGGCTCAATTATTCGCTAACTTGCTCCTTGAAGGCGCAATCAAAAAGGACGTGCCGCTACTGTTTGTAAAGCCCACTGAAGCTGAGGCAATCAAGCTGTTTTCTAATACTTATTTAGCAATGCGCGTGGCCTATTTTAATGAGCTTGATACTTATGCGCAAACCTTTGGACTTGAAACCAAACAGATCATAGAAGGTATTGGTTTAGACCCGCGTATTGGTGATCATTATAACAATCCATCATTTGGCTATGGTGGCTACTGCTTGCCTAAAGATACCAAACAGTTATTGGCAAATTATGACGAGGTGCCAAGTAACCTAATAAAAGCCATTGTCGATTCCAACAGAACTCGTAAAGATTTTATCGCTGATAAAGTTATTGAACGAAAACCGAAAATTGTAGGTATACACCGATTGGTTATGAAAAGCGGATCAGACAACTTTAGAGCTTCTGCCATACAAGGCATCATGAAACGTATTAAGGCAAAAGGTATCGAAGTCGTTGTTTACGAACCAGTATTGAAAGAAAGTACCTTTTTCAACTCACAAGTTATTCAAGACCTAGAAGCGTTTAAATCAATGAGTGATGTCATTGTAGCAAACCGTTTATCTGCTGAAATCGAAGATGTGGCGGACAAGGTCTTTACCAGAGATTTATTCGGGAGCGACTGATGAATATATTAGTCACTGGTGCGGCAGGCTTTATTGGTTTTCATTTAATCAAAGCTCTACTAGAAATAGAGTTGCCTAATAGCAATAATCGCATCGTTGGTATTGATAACATCAACGACTACTATGACGTGAGCTTAAAAGAAGATCGCTTAAGACTACTAAATGAAATATCAGAACCAGAATACTTTACTTTCATTAAGCTAGACCTTGCTGATCGCGAAGCTATGTCTGATCTTTTTTCTACCTATCAATTCGATATTGTCATTAATTTAGGTGCCCAAGCAGGTGTGCGCTACTCTATTGAAAATCCTAATGCATATATTGATTCAAATGTGGTTGGCTTTGTTAATATACTTGAAGGCTGCCGCCATCATGATATCAAGCATTTAATCTATGCCAGCTCCAGCTCGGTCTACGGTATGAATATAAAACAGCCATTTACCACTGCTGATTGTGTTGATTTTCCTATCAGCTTATATGCGGCTACCAAAAAATCAAACGAGCTCATGGCGCATAGCTACAGCCATTTATATAATATCCCTACGACAGGATTAAGGTTTTTTACCGTTTACGGTCCTTATGGTCGACCTGATATGGCATATTTTTCTTTTACCAAAAAAATTATAGCTGGTGAGCCAATCAATGTCTTCAATAATGGTGATATGCAGCGTGACTTTACCTACATTGATGATATTGTAAAAGGTATCATTCGGATAATGGATAAAGTCCCCTTTCCTCAATACTCTACTATCACCACAGCGACTGCCCCTTATAAAATATATAACATTGGCAATAACCAACCAGTGACTTTACGCCGTTTTATCACTGCCATCGAAAACGCTTGTGGCAAAAAAGCGCAAGAGAATTTATTACCGATGCAAGCAGGTGATGTGCCTATTACTTATGCAGATATAGACGAGCTAGTAGATGATATTGATTTCAAACCTGATACCAGTATCGAAGATGGAATCACAAAATTTGTCGAATGGTACAAGCAATACTATTCAGTTTAAACAAAATTATTTCATAAACCACTTTGATAACAATTTTTTCGACAGACCTTTAAGCTCTAATTGCATCATACTTGTTCAAAGGATTTTAGTGACATGACTACACCTTCAAACTGGCAAAGAAAACTGCTATTGATATTTCTAAGTGAAAAAAGATTGAATGCGGGTAAGATTGTCAAAAACTATGATGGTAAAAGCTTTGATGAGATGAAAACGACAATAATCACTGAGTCATCGTGTGATATTGAAGCACTGACAGATGAGCGTAAAAGTACAGACTTAGAAATCCACTTAAATAACTTAAAGTATCAATCTTTAGGAGAGTCTGAGCTCTGCTTTTATCACAATACGCTTATTATATTGATGCGCCGCAAATACAAAATAGATAAAACTTTTGCTGAATTTGAAAAGCTTTGGGAGTCAGAAAGCGATTATTTGTTAGAGCACCTTTCGCTGCGCTGGATTGTTTCAGCCTGCGATACTTTCATTGATCACTCAAATAACAGTCTTAGATCTGCTATTTTAATGAACGTTATCACTCTAATGAATACCTTAAGAGTTCATGAGACCAAAAACTTTTTACAACTAAGCGCTAATGCTGAACCTATGCCGTTATTAGACGAAAAAACCGACATACTTTATGCCGGCGATTTGCCTCTATACGATGGACTTACTTATTTCCGTATTGGTACCGATGATAGCTTAAGAAATATGCGTAAACGCTATAATAAATTTCAGAAAGTCGATAAATTGGCTACGACTATACTACTCGCTGTATTCGAAAAACTACAGAACAACCAAAGTGCTTTCGCTACTCTACGGCAATTGCATAGAGATGATTGGTCCAAATGGTGGTTAGATTAAGACCTTTTATCTGTATTATTAACATTCGATGCAAATTCGATATACTTCTTGGCTATTGTGACAGGAAGGAGTGCTTCGCTAAATTCAGAGTGAAATTGCTCTGGATCTTTCATGGCTAGGCTTAATTTAGCTGCAATAGCATCTATGTCTCTCATAGGCATTAGGTTGTTTTGAGGTAACAACTCACTTGGCCCAGATTGGCAGTCAGTACTGATAACTGGTGTTCCTAACACTAAAGACTCTGCAATCACTAAAGCAAAACCTTCCCAATCAGAAGTCAATACTTTAAATTTCGCATGCTTTATATACGGAAAAGGGTTTTCATGGAAACCTAAAAAGACAACTTTATCTTCTAGATTGAGCTCTGCTACCAGCGCCTCTGTATTGCTTTGAAGCTTACCTTTACCCAAAAGAAGCAACGGCAAAGACTGATCTGTCTTTGCGTAAGCTCTCAATAGCACATCATGACGTTTTGCTTCTTTAAAACTACCAACGTGAATAATATAGTTTTGATATTCTGGAATGAAAGCATCAGCTAACTTTTGAATACCGTCTCTATTAATAGGATTATGTATTGCTGTAGTTGAGGTAACATGACCAAAGTTTTCTACAAAATCTTTTTCTACTCCGTTACTGACACAGGCACAAGGATTTTTGGAATAAATTCTCGTAAAGTTTTCTTTTCTCTGGTGACCAACATCTGTTTTTGCAAACTTATACAGTAATGACAAAGTATTATGAATCACGTAAATGATGTTCGGCAGGCTACTGTAGCTAAAAATACTGTCTGAACGATCAAGGTTAGACAAAATGATATCAGGCTGTCCGATATTTTTTTTGACATAACGATCTACCGCATGAGCGAAAAATTTATCGCGACGCTGTGTTCCTGGTATCATCTTGTAGGGTTTGAATTTGAGCACATGATAAATAAGGTTTGGATTAAGATCATATTCAACCCGTGGTTTGAATCTTAAAATATGTACTTCGTATCCTAATTCGTAAAACCCCTGCCCCAAAGTAAGAACGACTCGCTCTGCCCCTCCACCTTGTAAACAATTAATAGCGAGCAACGCTACTTTTTTATCCTGCTTCATAAACGACAACCTATGGATGAATTTCTATTCATTTAATGTGTGAAATATTATTATATTAAATGAATCAACGTTTAAATAATTTTGCAAATAGTGATTTAGAAGCCTTTGGTCGAGTCACTTTATTGCCTATATATCCTTGTTGTGATTTTTTTGGAAAACTACCAAATGGCTCAATTCGATAACTTTCTAGATCATATCCAGCAGTAAGCGCTTCATTATAGTAGGTATCGAAAAGATCGACCAAATCCTGTCTTGGATGTGGTAACACCTCACCGTCAAACCAATGCTCAATTCCTTCCTCATTCACTCTAGGTAAGGAGTACTTATGACTGAATTGCGTTCCCATATCCGAATAATGCAAAATTTTTATTTGCTCTACTGCTAAGTTTTCACCATCGATACAGTTATAGCTATCTTGATAAGGCTCAATCAGTTGCGTATTTTTCTTAAACAAAGCCATCATTTCTTTGTGACTTTTGGGATCTTTTTTAAGTTTCTCGATAGGCAGAACTATATCTTTTGCAGCGTCGCAATCCCATACACAGGTACATAGACGAGTCATATCAGCATTTACTTTAGCGGCTACTATGGACTGCCCTTTGATAGGATGCTGCCATAGCTTTGCTAGATCGTCTAAAATAACAACATCAGCGTCCATATAGATCGCACGTCCAGAGTAATTGCAATACTCTGGAATCGCCCATCTAAAACCAGAAAAAGGCGTTGACCACTTAGTAGTATCCCAGCCCTTACCAGTCTCAGGATTTGAATACCAGTAGCTGTCCGGATCCCGCGATAACTGCATCCATACTATTTCCACTGGCATACTAGTATGTTTATGAATACTATAATCTAGAACCATCATCTGCTCTAAATCACAGTTATTGGGATCACAGCCAACAAAGACTCTGATGGTATCATTTGTTTTCATAATTCTATCCATTCACTGGGTAATGCTTCTATCTTCAAGAATATAAAGATAGAACACATCAATACTAACGTCTGCTGATATGACAATACTTAACTAGAGAATAAAACCTACTCTTTCCAGTACTTTTCAATCCACCCTACTGGTAAGATAAAATGACGCAAATGGCGCAATGGGCGTTTCAAGTTTTTAGGCTCAGTAAGTCTTTTTAGATGGTCTTTAGCATTATTGGCGGCGTTTTTATTGTATCTGCCTTCAATAGCGTGCGTAGGATACAAGTCACCTGGGAAAATGACAATACGAGTGCCTTTAGGAATCTTCGGTTCTTTGATGTAGTTAAGCGGAAATGGTTGGCGACATTTACGTCTAAAGTGTGCCACCCATGCCTTTGGAAACAGCTTCACACCACCTGGTGCATTGCGGGTGACAAAGCGTTGCTCAAAACGATATTCATCGGCGATACCTTGTGGATCAGCTTTGAACTTCTCTTGGAGTGAAACAAGTGACCCTATTTGAAATCTAAAGCAAGAGGTCTGCCCCAAGCGCTCCAACGGGTTGCTTGGGTTATAAGATAAAATAACATCGTCCGGCTTGCCATACTCAAAGAAAGGATCGAGGCTATCGACGATAATCACATCCAAGTCTACAAATAATACTGTCCCTGTTAAATCGCCAAGTTTTTCGCCCCACAAACGAGATTTAGGCCACTTTCCTAACGTATTCGTTGGCATAGTGACATCTAATGGTGGCAGTTCTTGACATTCGATTTCTGGACGTACATCAGTCGTATCATCCGTAAAACACACAAAACGAAACGGCGGGGTGATATTACGAGATACCATACCATATAGTTTATTGGCGTAATCAGCACCGTACTTTGTACCCCATTTAATACAAATAATTTGTTTGATATTATTATTATCGGCTGTACTAGAATCTATTGGCATTGACTGCTCACTTAAATCGTATGAATAAATATGATGGCTATATTAGCATAGAAAAAAGACTGAACAATTATGTTCAGCCCTTTTGGTCTTTAAAGTAACGGCATTATCAATCAATAAAGCTCAACCAGTCCATATATTGCTCGTTACGACCATGGACTACATCAAAGTATAGGGTCTGTAGTTTTTCAGTCAATGGACCGCGGCCACCATTACCGATGATGCGATCGTCATATTCACGAATAGGCGTCACTTCAGCAGCAGTACCTGTCATAAATATCTCGTCAGCCAAGTAAAACTCATCACGAGTGATACGGCGTTCGATGACATTGATACCTAGGTCAGCCGCGAACTGCAAGATAGTACGACGAGTGATACCGTCTAATGCACCACCTGATAGGTCTGGCGTATGTAGCTCACCATTTTTTACCAAAAATAAGTTCTCGCCTGCGCCCTGACATACAAATCCTTGTGGATCCATCAAGATAGCTTCGTCATAGCCATTACGCGTCACTTCTTGGTTAGCCATTATAGACACAGGATAGTTACTAGAGGCTTTAGCCTTACACATAGTCACGTTTGGCATGTGATGCGTATAAGATGACGTTTTTACACGGATACCGTTTTTGATACCTTCTTCACCAAGATAAGCACCCCAATGCCAAGCAGCAACCATTGCATTGATGCTGTTATCACGTGAAGAAAGACCAAGTTTTTCTGCACCTACCCAGATGAGCGGACGAATATAAGCTTCTGCCAATTTGTTTTGCTTGACCACATCTTTATGTGCTTGCTCTAAAGTGGCAGCATCAAAAGGCACGTCCATCTGAAAGATTTTGGCTGAGCCAAGTAGACGCTCGGTATGTTCTTTTAAGCGGAAAATAGCGGTACGATTATCCGCTGTTTGGTAAGCGCGCACGCCTTCAAACACAGCCATACCGTAATGCAAGCTATGTGTAAGCACATGAACTTTAGCATCTGGCTGTTCGATCATCGTGCCATTCATCCAAAGCTTACCATCTTGTGTTGCCATATTCATTTTATTGTCCTTATGCTAGCACTGACGTCTAACTTTTTTTAGGTAGGTTTTATTTAACAGTATTGATCAACATCGTATGATAACACCGTAGCGTCAATTTTTATTGCCTAAACAACAGCTTCATTATGACGAACGACTGACAGTGTTATGATGATGTGTGACCGATTATATCACTGGCCGTCTTGGCAAATGAAATCTTTTGGTTTGGCACTATATGGTTTTTAATTATATCGTTTCTAGCTACCGATTCTACTCATAGTTTTCGTTTATAGCTTTTATTGAAAGTTTTTGTTCATAGCTTCTATTTATCGTAACGCATTACAGTTTAAGCGTCTCTTGGACTATCGGCAAGGCCTTAATCATACAAGTTTCGATATTAATCGTCATCTGTCTCCACGCCCATGAGATGCTGCCATTGTGACTGTACTAAAGCTCGCGTCTCCTGCCACAATGACTCATCAACGAGCAAAGACTGCTCTGATAGTGCCAATTGATGCGTGGCAGCGCGTATTCTTAGATAGGCATCAGTCAAATCCTGACAGACTTGGTCATCCCAAATACCAAGCAAAGCAACTTCTGCGAAAATTCGCACATTATCGCTCCATTTGGTCAAACTCGGATATTCATGCGAGTAGGCCAATACGGCAAACTGTGCTAAGAACTCAATATCTACAATCCCGCCTGCATCTTGCTTAAGATGAAACTTGCCCGCCTCCTGTTGCCATTGGCTCGTGCCTAGATGCTTTTGCATTTTGATACGCATGCTAGTGACTTCACTACGTACTTGATCCAGTGTCCGTGGCAACGACAGGACATCGCGGCGAATATCACAAAAGCGTGCAGTGACTCGCTTGTCTCCACAGATTGCGCGAGCACGTACCAGCGCTTGGTGTTCCCATGACCATGCTTTATCCATTTGATAGGTTTCAAAAGCATGACAAGACACCACCATCATGCCAGCATTTCCTGAGGGTCGCAGACGCATATCAATCTCATAAGCACGGCCATCACGGGTTTGAGTATTGAGATAATTCATCAGCTTTTGTACAAGACGCGCGGCAAACTTCATGCCACTGACTGATTTTTCACCAGTGGTCATGCCTTGCTCTTTTATCTTGTGTAAGAATACCAAGTCCAAATCTGAAGAATACGATAGCTCTAAGCCACCAAGCTTGCCATAACCGATAATTGCAAAGCCGCAGTCCGCTTCAGTGACTGGGTCGCCATCTTGGCCAATAGGATACCCATAACGGTTAACAATCTCTGCAAAAGCGCGCTCCAGTGCGGCTTCTAATACGACCTCAGCGATGTAAGTTAATGAATCCGACACTTTCATAATTGGGCGTTCAGCCAATACATCGCTAGCAGCAACCGCTAATACCTGATTCTTTTTGAACAGTCGCAGGACGCTCAACAGCTCTTCTTCATCGTTTGGCTCGACGCGTAGCAACTGTTGGCGCAAGATATCACGCAGCTCACGCTTATCTGGCAGATGGCGATAACGCTGCTGCAAAAATGTATCCAATAATACAGGATACTGAGCCAACTCTTTTGCGATCCACGGGCTAGCAGACAGCATTGGAATCAGCTCAATCGTTGCATTGGGGTTTTCAGCAATCATGACCAAGTAGATAGAACGGCGGCAAATCGCTTCAAGCAGTGAGATCAATCTCGGTAAAGCAGTATTGGCAAGTTGCTGCTGTTCTTGATGCGCTAACAATGCATGGACAATGACAGGATATGCGTCGTCTAAGCGCTCTCTGGCCTCATCACTTAAGTTAGCCACCATTTTTGATTGCCAAAAGTTCTGTAATAACTCGCGATTTTCTTCTGTCAGCACTTCATTTAAACGGGCAATTTGCTCATCTAAGTGCTCTGGATCTAGATCGGTGTCTTCGTTATCAGGTACTTGGCGCTCAGTGACCATACGCTCAAACGGGTCATTGACATGCTCTCGATGATGGTTAAGCTGATCTAGCAATGCACGCCAATTTGCAAAATTCAGCGTCACTGCTAGATTATGCTGCCACTGCTCATCGTGAGGTAAGCGCTGGGTCTGTTGGTCATTAATTGCTTGAATAGCATGCTCAAGCCGACGTAAGAACCGATACGCAGCTTGTAAGTTATCGTAGGTTGACTGCTCTAGATAACCAAGCTCACGCAACATTTGCATTGCTTGCAAACAAGGTTTGATTTGCAGCTGTGGATGCCGGCCACCATATATAAGCTGAAAGGCCTGTACGATAAACTCAATATCTCTAATGCCGCCCGCGCCAAGCTTAATATTGTCCAAGTCTTCACGCTGTGCAACTTGGTTTTGAATAAGAGACTTCATTTCTCTCAATGCTGAAAACGCACTGTAGTCCACATAATAACGAAAGACAAATGGCTTAATCAGCGCTTGTATTTCTTCATAAAACGGCTGGTCTATCTGTCCGACCACACGTGCTTTTAACCAAGCAAAACGCTCCCATGCACGCCCATGCATCGTAAAGTACTTTTGTAATGCGGACAGATGAATGGCCAAATCACTTCCATCACCCCATGGACGTAAGCGCATATCTACTCGAAAGACAAAACCATCAGCGGTCTTGTTATCAAGCAGTTTAATAATGCCTTGACCCAATCGAGTCATAAAGCGTTTGTTATCTATGCTACGTGTGCCTTTTGCTTTACTGCCATTGGTCTCGCCGCGCGCTTGATGCACAAAGATTAGATCAATATCACTCGATAAATTCAGCTCTTGCGCACCAAGCTTACCCATGGCCATAATCGCCATATCATCAATCTGTACATTGCCTTGTTCATTGATAAAGGTCGGCTCACCATATTTAGCAACCAAGTGCTGATAAGTATAATCCTTAGCAAAAGAGATACAGCCATCTGCAAATTCAGACAACTCATCGGTCAGTTGCTCCAGACTGATCGTTTGCAAGGCATCTTGCCAAATCCAGCGCATCATTAGTAGCGTGCGCAAGTGACGCAGACCACTCATGACCTTGATTTCATCAGCGAGTTGATAGTTCTCATCTAGCGTATAATCTTGTATCAGATCATCGATTTGCTGGCGGGTCAGCGTACTATTCAACGGATAGCTACGCAAAAAAGTCTGACACGAAACGGTCCGACTTTCCCAAATCTGATAAGCAAATTCGCTCGCTGTCTGCAGGACTTGCAGTTGTTCTACGGTAGGCTGATAATCTGTACCATTGTTCACACGTGAGGGCATAGCAGGTAACATAGTGACAAAAACTCCTTACATAGAATGGTAAGACTACGTGAACCTAGCTCATAAGTTTATTGTTTTTTCTTACGAGGCAGTCACAGCATCAAATAATAATACTCAGTGTGCCTACACTTGAGATAAAACCACGTTAAATAACAGTGACTCTACTTGGTTTGCGGCGCTTTATGGTAGCATAAACATCTTTGATAGAGACGACTCACCTCTCTTTTATGACACAACAACATTTGATGTGACAGTATGATCCGCTGTATGTCGCATTATCAGTATAAATTCTGTTTTCTGTCACGCAAATTTGCACACAAGCACTATAATAATAACGACCAAATGACTTTATACAAAGCATTTATAGCAACTCGGCCATAATTTTTAAACTCTAATTTATAATATGTGATACCGCGCCTTATGACGACCACTACCCCGTTACTACTGATTACTGCTGACCCTAGTCACCCATTGGCACACTTGGCGTTACGCTATGCACGCGCTTACCTGAAGGGCGCAGCGAATAGTGATGATGTTGATAACAATGACACTAATAGCGTAGGCAGCAGCGATAATGTTACCTCTGAACTACCTCTGCTCAACGTCTTCTTTTATGGCGACTCGGCTCACATAGCCAATCGATTGCGTTGGCAGTCAGCCGATCAATTAGACTTGACCAAAGAATGGCAGTCATTGGCTGAGCAGTATCAATTACCCCTGCCTGTCTGTGTCAGTACAGCCCTTAGCCGCGGTGTGAGTGATATAGACAACAGCTCACGCCATCAGCTTGACGGTACCAATCTTGCGACAGGGTTTACCTTAGTGGGACTCAGTGAACTTGCGATAATGATGCAGGACGACTGTCGTTTGATACAGTTTTGATAGCATGTCGTTTGATAGTTTGTCTATTAAGATCACTGGTAGCGGTAACTATTTTTAGGAATACATAATGAGATTATTAATTCAGCTGCACACGCCCACTGAAGCAGCAAGCTACGAAGGTTGTGCGCTTGCGCTAACTCTAGCGACATTTGGTCATGAGGTGCAACTATTCTTAGATGCACCTGTCTTTGGCTTATTGATGCAATCTGACTCGCGACTGCATGGCATGATTCAATCACTTGAGCTTTACGATATGCCAGCAGCTTGGCTACCTGATGACGTCTTTAGTGGCTGGGTCACTGGTATGTTGCCGACAGATCTGGCATCACAGCTCACACTCGTGCCAGAGGTCATCAACGCTCAAGACTTTGAGCAGATACTCACCTTTTAAGACGCTGTATAACTTAGATTTATAAAATAATAAAGCACGTAATCGGACACCTTTATGGCAACTTTATATCAATTGCATAGCACGATGGCTACCCTTAGACGCAGCACCGAAGAGATGTCTCACACTTGGCGCACGGGCGACAGTATTCTCTTGCTTGGCAGCACCCCTGCTTTTATCGACTGGCTCAATGCTTATTTAAATGATAGCGATATCGAGGATATTGCTGGTATTTACGCATTAGCAGATGATATCGAACAGCTCACAGCAAATACGATTAGCAAACTTAATTTAGAGACTAAGTTGACTGCTATTTTAAACGACGCAGAATGGGTGAATCTGACTCAAGACAGTTCGTTTGACAAAGTGGTGACGATTGCCTTATGAGTAATGACATGACCACTCACAACGCTGCGTTATCAGCGGCTGATATCGAATTGGATCAAGACGGCCATCTGTGTGACCATACGATTTGGACACCTGTTATCGCGCAGCAATTGGCAGACACACTAGAGGTCAATCTAAGCGATGAGCATTTAGAAATTTTGCAACAAGTGCGCGCGTTTTTTGATAAATTTAATCACGCGCCAGCAACCCGTCCACTAATCAAATGGCTACAAAAGACTTTGCCAGAACTCGATATTAGCAATCAAAAGCTACAGCAATTGTTTAATACAGGTTTGGTCGCGCGTCACGTCAATCGCTTGGCAGGATTACCCAAACCCCCAAACTGTTTGTAAGTACTTTATAGACGATAAAATATGATCGATGTCTCACTAGAAAATCATCATATGTACATGAGCAGTATCTAATACTTTACTGCTCATTAAGTACGCAAATATTTCTAAGTCTATAGCTATTGCTTGGTAGAATCGCTATTTTGGGTCGTAGACTGTTAATGTCTCATAACCAATGCTACGACCTTCATCGCCTGCAAATCCTTGCTGTCGCCATATTTCGTACAAACAAATAGCTACGCTATTTGATAAGTTCAAACTACGCGAGTCAGCCAGCATGGGCAGTCTTAGCCAATTATCAGCACCGATATCTTCACGTATATCATCTGATAGACCTGCCGTCTCAGAGCCAAAGACTAGCGCAATATTGGGCATGGCAGCTTTATTAGATGCTTCAGAGTCCGAGTTTTTACCAAAATCATAATCGTAGAACGGTTTGCTTAGCTTGGTTGTCAATGCGGTAACCACATGGCAGTCAGTGGCTTTTAGCGCTTGCCTCGCGGCCGTCCAATCATCATGCACTTGCAGATGGGCATATTCGTGATAATCCAGGCCTGCGCGGCGTAGCTTTTTATCATCAAGCTCAAACCCTAACGGTCTGACTAAATGTAGCTGTGCGCCGCTATTGGCACACAGTCGAATAATATTGCCAGTGTTGCTCGGCATTTTTGGTGCTACTAACACGATATGAATGGTCATTCTTACTCCGCAAATATTCAGCGCTCTATTATTTAAATTTATGAGCGGTAGGTAATCGAAAGTTACAGTTTACTGCCAATAATTACATTTTGATACTGTGCAGCGTTTTTAACTTTCACTATGATGTCTGTAATGGATAACGCGATAGCATTTATGTATGACTGTCTCATCCAATACCCCTTCAGTGAAGCTTAAGCACGATGCTTAGCGTCACTGTTGTTATTTATAACCATTCATTTATCTTTGAGGATACTATTATGAAAAAAGTAATCATCGCATCTTTAACTGCTATGTTCGTTCTAACTGGTTGCAACACGTTCAAAGGCTTTGGCCAAGACGTATCAAGCGCTGGTGATGCTGTAACTGGCGGCGCACAAGAAGTACAAAACAAAATCTAAGGTCTGCTTTTTTTAGATTTTCAAAAGGGCTTATCATTCATTTGATAAGCCTTTTTTGTGTTCTTACTTCGCTGTTATTAAACAATCGCTCAAGCAAGCTTTTATAAAAACGCGCGTAATATCTGATTGAGATAACGCTGTCCTAATACGGTCGGTTGCAACTGCGTATCACTATCTACCAACAATCCTTGTTTGACCAAACTGTTTACTTGTTCAGCAATACTATCAAGGGTTAATCCAGTTCTCTCTTCAAACAGTGACCAAGCGACGCCGCCATGTAAGCGCAGTGCATTTAGCATAAACTCGCTCACTAACTCTTCTTGATCAATCGCTTGCCAGCCAACCATTTTTGGTATGATTTGGCGTATCTCAGACATCTTCGTGGTATCTGGATTTATTACTACATAATCTTTTGGCAAACGCGATTTGCTAAAGCGATAGATACCTGACACTACTAACAAGTCATCTTCCATTTTATCTTTTACGTCTGACGAGTTACTACCATTGCTATCGTTACGACCAATCGTCACTTTACCATGTGCCCCAGCGCCAATGGCTAGATAATCGCCAAACTGCCAATAGTTGATATTATGACGACATGGTTTATCTGACTCGCCTGCCCACGCAGACACCTCATAATTGCGATAGCCTAATTGCTGTAATAACGACTGACCTGCTTGTTCAATATCTGCCAAATTGTCTTCATCGGGTAAAATAGGCTGGCTACGGTAAAACACGGTATTTGGCTCAATAGTCAGTTGATACCAAGAGATGTGCGTTGCGCCAGCATCATGCGCCATTTGGATATCTTCTAGCGCTTCATTCATGGTTTGCTGCGGTAGACCGTGCATCAGGTCGACGTTGACCCGTGCAAATCCAGCCGCTTTGGCAGCGCGAATTGCTGATAACGCTTGTACAGGATCATGGATACGCCCCAGTACCTTTAGCTTATCAGCGGCAAAGCTCTGTACGCCGATAGACAAACGATTGATACCAACCTCTAAATACTGAGCAAATGGTGCATGCTCAAGTGTGCCGGGATTGGCTTCCATCGTCACTTCGATGTCTTCTGCAAATTCAAAACATGTACGTAACCCAGAGAACAATCGCTGATACTGAGCAATGGGTAACAAAGACGGCGTACCACCACCGATAAATATCGAACCAATTTTTCGGCCCTGAGTTAAAGGTTGCTGCATTGCGGCATCTAACAGTAATGCATCGACGTATTCCTCATACATGGATAGCTCACTGTCTATCGGTAGCTCATGCGAATTAAAATCGCAATAAGGACACTTCTTCACACACCACGGAATGTGTATGTAAAGAGACAATGGAATGTCAGTCACATCGACCTCGATAGTATCCATTGTTGGTTCAGTAAGACTTAACGTATTTAGTTCGTTTGGCATACTGTCTGTATTCACTTTGGGCATAAATAAACTTATTTTGTAGTGAGCAATGATGATCGATATCAAAAGTAACGCTAGGATAGCGACTAGATGAGATAAAGAAAAGCCTATCTATCATAAAACTATTAACAAAAACACGTAGAAACGTCCTATTCACCATGGCAACTTATGGGCAGTATATAGAGGGTCTGTTAAAAACAGCCTCTACTAAGAACAGAAAATATTAAAAACGGGTTTGAGAGTGAGTCAATAGAAACTAACTCTGATAATTTTAAGAACAAATTGAAAAATAAATAAAAGATCAAAGGACAAATATATGGCGTATTGGTTAATGAAATCCAACCCTAAATTTTTTGGTATTGAAGACTTGCAGCGCCTGGGCACCGACGGTTGGGACGGCGTTCGCAACTACCGCGCACGTAACTTTATGCGTGATGATATGAAAGTTGGCGACAAGGTATTCTTTTATCACTCTAGCGCCAAGCCGTCTGGAGTCGCTGGTATTATGACAGTTACTACAGCAGGGTATCCTGATCCTACTCAGTTTCACCCTGAGCATCGTCATTATGATCCTATTGCGACCGAAGATGCACCTCGTTGGTATATGGTTGATCTTGCTTTTGAGCAAGCTTTTACAGAGGTGTTGCCACTATCAGAGTTAAAATTCTTGCCAACTTTGGAAGATTCTTTATTACTTAGAAAAGGCTGTCAGCAATTAACAGTGATTCCATTAGAGCCCAAACATTGGCGAGCAATTATGGACATGGTGGAGACACTTGAGTTGTTGCCGGAGTAAACTTATTAAATCATCTCTGAGCTATTGGCTATTGGCTGTTGTCCATCAACTATAAAATAGAGTACAAAAAACCTAAGATTAATACTTACATAGCGGTGCTAAAGCGTTGACATCATAGTGTGGCTTCTTTACCATCTTACTATGTATATGACCTGTCAATCCACTACTTGGATCGACGGGTTATTTTTATTTTAGTGTCTTTACTTTTATTTTCATACTCTGCCTATCTATTCATGCAACATTATAAGCTTGCTCATATTATTTATCGGAGTATTATCGTCGGCACTACTCTCCTCGCTGCGTCAACCTTAGTCGATTGATAGCAGTGTTTGTTTATTAAAAATAACTACCTTAATAACAATTACCGCAAAGAATAAAAAGTTGCTTACCATGGTTTTTCCATTGTCTTTCAAAGATTTTAAAAGCTATAGCTTACGTTTAGGCGTACTTGCCCTCCCTATCTTAATTACTCAGTTTTGCCAAGCCGCACTTGGCGTGGTCGATGCCATCATGGCAGGTCAAGTTTCGGCGCTTGATTTGGCTGCGGTAGCCGTTGGCTCTGGTATTTGGCTGCCGCTGTTTTTATTGGCCACAGGTGTGCTTATCGCAACCACGCCTCTGATTGGTGAAGCGATTGGTCAAGACCAACACGGGCAAGTACCGCATATCACGCAGCAGTCCTTATGGACCGCAGGTGTCATTGGCATTATCGGTTTTATCATTGTCAATTTGGCTCCCAATGTCCTTGGCATTATGGGTGTCCCAGAAAACATTCAGCCGATAGCGACACAGTATTTACATGGTGTCTCATTTGGTTTCCCAGCGCTCGCTGTATATGCCGTCCTGCGCAGTTATTGTGAGGCATTGGGTCGTCCTGAGCCTGTGACTGTCATTAGTATCATTGGCCTACTCGCAGATATTCCTTTGAACTATATTTTTATTCATGGGTTATTTGGGATGCCAGAAATGGGCGGTGCAGGCTGCGGGGTGGCGACAGCATTGGTCTTATGGATAAATGTCCTATTGCTTGCAGCCTATACTAGCTTCACGAAACGTCGCGAATTTGTAAGTACGCGATTTTTTTATGGCTTCTCTAGCCCCAATCGTACACAGATTAAAAAGCTGTTGAAACTTGGTATTCCTATTGGCATCTCTATCTTCTTTGAAGCCAGTTTATTTAGCTTAGGCGCACTCGTTATCAGTCCATTAGGAGAGCTGGCAACAGCATCGCATCAAGTGGCGCTGTCAGTGACCTCACAGCTATTTATGATACCGATATCTGTTGCCATGGCGCTCACTATCATGGTCTCCAATCGATTTGGTCAAAAAAACCTATTAGCACTGCGCCAAGTGCAAGCTACCGGACTGGTATGGACGGTATTGATCGCTTTGACCTGTATGGTTGGGATATGGCTATTCAGACCAGAACTGGCAGCAGCATTCACGGATAACCCAGAGGTCAGAGCCCAGTCTATGCATTTGCTTATCTTTGCACTCGCCTATCAGTTATTTGATGGCTGGCAGGTTAACGTCGCTGGTATATTGCGCGGCATGCAAGACACCACCATACCGATGTGGGTAACGCTCTTCTGCTATTGGTTAGTGGCCCTACCACTTGGCGTCTATTTAGTGCGTTTCACTGACGTTGGTGCACAAGGGTTTTGGATGGCGTTGATTACAGGTTTATTCTTATCATCTATTTTACTTACTTTGCGTCTACGCTATCAGCAAAAACGCTTAACTGTGCTATGGGGTTAAGCAAATTGCTTATGGATTGAATTTTATAATCATTATTAGCGTCATTTGATCATACAGACTATGAAAAATCGTGGATATTTTCTTGCTAAAAAGATGGCTTACGTCAAAATATGTAAAAATTCTCAGTTAACAACTGTACATTGATTGCTCATTGCCCTGAATCTAGGTATCATTAGCAATTAATTAGACAATATTTAGTTACACTATTTCTCGAATTTAGTACAAGGCCAGATAAAAACTATGGATATTGAAAAAATACGCACCCTCATCGCCCTTATGGAAGAAAGTGAACTGGTTAATTTAGAAATCAGTTCTGACGACGAGCATATTAGCTTAACTCGTCACTATGACGTGCCTGCACCAACTATGATGGCTGCCCCAGCTGCGAGCGCTGCTCCTGCTGCCGCTGTTGAAGGCAAACCTGCAGAAAAAGCGGGTAGCGTTGAGTCTTCGCCAATGGTTGGTGTTTTCTATTCAGCACCAAGCCCTAATGACCCACCATTTGTAAAAGTCGGTCAAAAGGTTCAGGCAGGCGATACTTTAGGTATCATCGAAGCCATGAAAATCATGAACCCGCTTGAAGCGACTCAAAGTGGTATTGTTGACGAAATCTTGGTAGATAACTCTGAAGTCGTACAGTTCGGTCAACCTGTCATACGCTATAAAGCGTAACGATATTTGCCATACTTTATTTCATTATGGCTGACTTTTGGTATATATACCGCGTCAATGCTAAACAAAATGATGCTATGTATCGAAACTCAGTCAATGACTGACGCTTCGACAAGGATGAACCCATGATAAAAAAATTGCTCATTGCCAACAGAGGTGAAATTGCCCTGCGCATCGTCCGCGCTTGTAAAGCGCTAGGTATCGAAACAGTAGGTGTCTACTCTACTGCTGATGCCAACTTGATGCACTTGCGCTTTGTTGATGAGGCAATTTGTATTGGCAAGCCTAATGCTAACCAAAGCTACCTTGATATCAATACCATCTTAACCGCTGCTGAAATCACTGGTGCAGATGCTATCCATCCCGGTTATGGCTTTTTGTCTGAGAATGCCGAATTTGCTGAACAAGTAGAAGAAGCAGGATTGACCTTCGTTGGTCCTAATGCTGATCATATTCGCCTTATGGGCAACAAAGTTTCTGCCATTAACGCCATGAAAAAAGCTGGCGTACCAACTGTACCTGGTTCAGTTGGCGCTGTGACCTTGCACAATGCTGAAGAGCAAGCACGCAATATTGGCTTCCCACTATTGATTAAAGCGGCTTCTGGCGGCGGTGGACGTGGTATGCGTGTGGTTGAACGCTTTGACGAACTAATTGGTCAAGTACAAGCGGCCAAACAAGAAGCTGAGCTATGGTTCGGTGACGACACTGTCTATATGGAGCGATATCTACAAAACCCGCGCCACGTAGAAGTACAGGTACTAGGCGATGGTAATGGTAATGCTATCCATCTATATGATCGTGATTGCTCATTGCAGCGTCGCCATCAAAAAGTCCTAGAAGAAGCACCTGCACCTGACATCCCAGATGATGTACGTGAGCCAATCTTAAAGGCGTGCGTAAAAGCTTGTGAGCTTGTTAAATATCGCGGTGCTGGTACGTTTGAGTTCCTGTTTGAAAATAACGAGTTTTTCTTTATTGAAATGAACACTCGTGTACAGGTTGAGCATCCAGTGACTGAGATGATTACTGGTATTGATGTTGTCGTCGAGCAGCTCAAAATCGCAGCTGGTTACGGTCTGTCTTATCGCCAAAGCGAGATTGAGATCCAAGGTCATGCGATCGAATGTCGTATCAATGCCGAAGATGCAGCGACGTTTGTACCCTGCCCGGGCACTATCAGCCAACTGTTTACGCCAAGTGGTTCTGGTATTCGCTTTGACTCGCATCTATACCCTGGCTATGAGATACCGACCTATTATGATTCATTAATTGGCAAATTGATCTGTCACGGTCAAACTCGTCAGCAAGCTATTGCTAAGACAGTACATGCCCTTGATGAGCTGATTATCGAAGGTATCAAAACCAATATTCCTTTGCATCGTGATGTGATTTTGGCGGATGATAACTTTACTCGTGAAGCGCAAAATATTCACTATCTCGAAAGAGAGCTGCTGACTGCGAATAAAGCCAAAAAAGACTCGTAGGCTAAAATACTTATAGAATTCGCTAAGTTTAATTAAAACAGCACATAAAAAACCGCTATTAATATAGCGGTTTTTTTATGTCATCAATAAGCTGTCAATCATACATAAAGTACAACGAGCATATCTAATTATGGCAACACTCTATTGAAGTTCATAAAGCATTCGTTACCATCAGGATCAGCGCACCATTGCATCTGGTTGCCATCATGATTGATAAATGCAATTAATGCTTCATCAGTCTGGTCGATCTGATTGCCTGAGCAATCTACTTCATTATTATCATAAACGGTCTTGATCGCAATAACTGGCAGCCCTTCTTCACGGTGGGTGACCAGATAGCGGCCGTATGTCCACTCTTTGCCACTGACAGACCACATCTCATTATCCGCACTAAAGTTATATAGCTCGCGGCACTGGTTAAACTGACCAACTGACGCAAGTAAGTTTTTACTAGTAGTTGGTTGAATGTTTAGAACCCGCTCTTCACTTTGAGTCAGGACGCCGCCGTCCATACCTGTCATCACTTTAGGCTCTACATTGCTAGGCTGTTGCGCAGTATTTGCCGACTGGTTAGCTTCCGCTTCCTTGGTCATCATGGCCTGAGTAGAATGAGCGCTGCTGTCCAAGTCTATTTCCCACTGTCCAGCGATGGCTGGACTAATATGAGTGGTAATGGTCGGCTTGGTAGCCTCACCGTTCGCAGGCAACGAAGCCAAAATAGATGCTAGCGTGAATGAAGCAAATGAAATAGGTTCCATAATTAACCTTTTATTTATAATATTTTAATATATACATTAGCGTAAGTCTTAGACACTAAAAACACAAGTAACATTATGCTATTGCTCATAAATCTATAGTTGAAATGGCGCAGGTATTTATAGCAAAAAATAACGCCATCGCTTTACTTGCTAGAGACAAGAAGCGATGGCGTTATTAGCATACAGGATTTTGCGTGATATTAATGACTACTTGACACTAAGCAGCTTCTGTATTTAGCGCTTGAGCAAAGGCTGATAACGCCCCTTTTAGCATGGCTGACACCGTACTGCTGCAAGTACCGATGCCTGAATACACCTCACCATCAACATTAAGCTGTATATAAGCGGCAGCGTTGGCATTGGTTTTGTTATCACTATTGGTATCATCATCGATACCATTACCGCTGTTATGATGCGGGTTAATCGCATGCTCTGCATAGTTAATAATATGTAGTGATTTGCCCGTATGCTGTGCAAGTCCGTCAATAAACGATGATAATGGGCCGTTACCCGTGCCATCAATATCAATGGTATCGCTATTCATCTGCACCTGACCACTAAAGTAAACCGCGCCGCCTTTATTGTTGACGCTATAGTCTAGTAGTTCAAACTTACCCTGCTGCAAGTAAGTATCTTCAAAGGTCTGCAAGATTTCATCATTCTGCAATTCTCGTGCCGCTGCTTCAGCTTGCTTTTGTACCACACGGCTAAAGTCAATCTGCATCCAACGTGGTAAGTTGAAACCGTAATTACGCTGCAAGATATATGCGACACCGCCTTTGCCCGACTGGCTATTGATACGTACCACATCTTGGTAGCTACGGCCAATATGCGCAGGATCGATGGGTAGATAAGCCACGTCCCAGACATTATCCGTTTCGCTCTGATTGCTTTCATTGTAATCAAGAGATTTTTTGATAGCATCTTGATGTGAGCCACTAAATGCCGTGAAGACCAACTCGCCTACATAAGGATGACGTGGGTGCAATGGTAGGTTATTGCATTCGCTCACCACCTGTACGATTTCGCTCATATTGCTAAAATCAAGCTCAGGATCGATACCTTGGCTAAATAAGTTCATGGCCATGACCATGATATCCATGTTGCCTGTACGCTCACCGTTACCAAGCAATGTGCCTTCGATACGATCCGCACCTGCAAGCACGCCCAATTCAGCTGCTGCTACCGCACAGCCACGGTCATTATGGGTATGCAAGCTCACAATCACATGCTCACGCTGCGCTAGATTGCGGCAGAAATATTCTACTTGATCAGCAAAGACATTGGGCATAGAAGCCTCAACCGTCGCTGGCAAATTAAAAATAACTTCCTGACCCTGCTGTGGTTGCCACACCTCACACACTGCATCGCAAACCTCTACGGCATATTCAGTCTCTGTCTGGCTAAAGCTCTCTGGCGAGTACTGAAATACCCAATCTGTCTCAGGGTACTTTGCTGCATATTCTTGTAATAGCTTGGCACCTGCAATAGCAATCTCTTTGATTTCAGCTTTATCTTTGCCATAGACTTTTTCACGTTGTACACGGCTGGTTGAGTTATAGACATGGACAACCGCACGTTTAGCACCTTTCAATGATTCGAAAGTACGGGCAATCAAATGCTCGCGCGCTTGTACCAATACTTGTAGCGTTACATCTTCAGGTACGTGGTTTTCTTCAATAAGCTTACGCGCAAAGTCAAACTCTACCTGCGCCGCTGATGGAAAACCAATCTCAATCTCTTTAAAACCAACATCTACTAAGGTCTTAAAAAAGCGCATTTTTTGTTCAATGGTCATCGGATCAATCAGTGCTTGGTTACCATCACGCAGATCCACACTTGCCCATATCGGTGACTTCTCAATCGTTTTGCTTGGCCAAGTACGATCTGGCAGCGATGGCGCAAATGCAAATGGACGGTATTTACGGAAGTCAAAAGCGGCACTTTTTGGTGTGATCTTTGCAGTCCCTGTGGCTGCGGTGTGCGTGGCTTGGTCAGACATAATCAATCCTTAGATGATATGGTTATTTATATATTTAGCTAGGCGATTAGCTGTTGATTAGATCAGTATTTATCATACGAGATAACTAGTGTTCATACCATAATAATATCAAAGTTTAGCAGAGAGAAACCTGCTTTCTTTTACTTTATTTTCTGTTATTTTAGTGGAAAAACACAATTTAGACATTATAATCGAATAAATTCACTATTAAGGCTTGAGAAATGCCAGACAATCATATTGATAGTACAGGGACTGCAGATATAGACGAGATAGATAGACAGTTGCTACGCTTACTGCAAACACAGGCGCGTATGAGCATTACTGAACTCGCTGAACGCGTCAACCTGTCTGCCACCCCTTGCGCACGTCGTATAAAGCGCTTAGAAGATGCAAACATAATCACTGGCTACCATACCAAAACCGATGCGCAAAAACTTGGCTATCCACTGGCCGTGTTTATCGCTATTAGTATGGATCGTCATACAGCAGAACGTTTTGAGCAGTTTGAACGCAAGGTTCAGAGCTTTGAAGAAGTCATCAGCTGTAGTATTGTCACAGGTCGCACCGAAGACTATCTAATTAAGGTCAGAGTACGTGATATGACACATTACGAAGAGTTTTTATTACATCGTCTCAATCGTATCGAAGGCGTGGCTCAAGTTCATACCAGTTTTGAATTACGAGAAGTATTTAGCCGTAGCGTGGTTTAGACGATCTATGCGGTCGTTGTCGACTGTCGACGAAACCATACCAATAGTACAAATCCAATCATTAATCCAATAGCAGCGACAAGTAAGCCTGCATTGAAATTACTATCTTGCCCTGCCAGTGCCACTGTTACCAAGGGTCCTAAAAACTGCCCCAATGCATAAGCCAACGTCGCTAGAGCAATCAGTAAATTAGAATAGGCAGGATTGATATTTTTAAATAGCGTTAGAGTCATCGATACCATACCGACGAAGGTCAATCCTAAAATCGCAGCGTTGCCATATAATCCAAGTGCACCATCAAACCATATTGGCAAGCACATCCCAAATGCTTGCAATACCGTCAGCCCCATTAAGGTTTTTATCTCACCGATACGTTTGGCAAGCGCGCCCCATAGGGGGTTTGACAACATCGCAAAAATACCAACGACCAACCAAATCATGAGTCCAGCATACGTCTGTGTTGTTAGACGTTGTGCTGCCATAACGGGTAAAAAAGTTGCTGAGCTAATATAACCAAACCCTGCCAGTACGTAGCTGACAAAAAGCAAAGCAAGCGCTTTATGATGTCCAGAAATTGCTTCATATAAGGCGCGTTTAAAGTTTAAATAGGCCTGATGCATTGACACGTGTTGTTTGGCATCAATCTGCTGTGAATCAACAGCCCGTACTTGTCTTGGCTTTATCGCATACAGTAGCCATACAAGCGGCAAACTGGTGACACCTGCGACCAGCCAAATTACATCGAAGTGATAGCCTAGTTTTAATAGCCACCATGTCACGATGGCAGAGGCGCTAATGCCGACGCCAATACCTGCATAATGGACTGCTGACAATACAGAACGGCGCTCAGGGCTAAGGTTTTGAATGACAAACGATGAGCTTAGAATCATCGCCACGCCACTTGCAATGCCTGCGATTAAGCGAATGATATACCATAGTATGAGCGACATATTTGGTATGACGAGTAGCATCGTGGTGACAACACTGATAATCGCCCACAGCGTCAGCGCTTGCCATGTCGAGCGCTGAGGCACAAACATGGCGATAAGAGCGCCAATAAAGTAACCGATATAATTGATTGATGCCAGCCAGCCTGCGATCGTCGTTGATAGCGACAATTGCACCATAATATCAGGTAAGGTGGCGGTAAACAGAAAGCGGCCATAACCCATAACGACTGCCATGCAGTACATACCGATACAGGCAATGGCAGCTTCGTTGGTAATCGTCGGGACCATACGGCTTTTAAAAGCAGTCATCATGACAGCGCCATTTTTGTGGTAATTAGCACACAATCCTTTGTGTTAGACAGTCAAAAGCAGTAATAAATAAACGCAGAAATAGAAAAGTTATTAGATATATTAGGCCAGCATAAATTTATTAGCGAAAACTATAATACGTCTAACGTTGGCGTCTCTACCGTATCCTGTCCTAGCATTTGTACCCGCTGATCGCTAAACATATCCATATCTGGAGCTAGCGTACGCATAAACCGATCAAAATACAACATCTGTTTGGTCAATAGAGCAAAGTCACGTGGGAAATGGATGCCATGACGTTTACCAACTTCGACAATCTCAAGCATCATTTTATTAAGCTCATCGGCTTGTTCTTTACTATTAAACGGTACACCACTAGTAAAGGTCTTATCTTCTGCCATGATGGTTGTCATCATGCGTTGCAAGTCATTCCCCAGTGCAGTCACATCAACTTTATTGCCACCATGTGTCATTTCCATATCAATCATATGGCGCGCCATGGCTTGATAGTCACTGTCTTGCATGGCTTGCATCATGCCCATACATGCGCGCCAGCTCTCAGCTTTTAGTTTACCGACAATACCAAAATCCAAAAAGCCAATACGGCCATCAGTCAATAGCATTAAATTGCCAGCATGCAGATCAGCATGGAAACTATTGCACAGCATAAGACTGGCAAACCATGTATTTAAAGTATCTGCCATAACTTGAGCAGGATCTGCACAGTATTGACGCATGAGTGACTCATCAACCATAGAGACGCCATAGAGACGGCTCATCGTTAGAACACGCTTGGTAGTCAGCTCTTCATAGACAGTTGGTGCAACGACACGAGTATTACCTGATACCGCTAAGAACTGCTGAAAATCGCGGATGTTCTGCGCTTCAGCGATAAAGTCAGTCTCGGCAAGCATACGCAGACGAATCTCGTCAATAATCGGTGCAATACTCGCAAATTTCATCGATGGCATCAGTATTTCAAGTAGCTTAGTCACACCATGCAATACACCCAAATCGGTCTGCATGATGGTCTCGACGCCAGGCTTTTGTACCTTTAGCACCACTTCATCACCATTGTGCAATCGTGCTGCATGCACTTGAGCGATAGAAGCTGAGGCTAATGGCTCTGAGTCAATATGCGCAAACGTATCATCAAGCGTCATGCCATTAGTCGCCAGCTCCTCTCTTAGCACTTGCTCGATATAAGCATAAGACAATGGCGTGGTTTGATCCAAGCAGCTCTGGAAAGCCTTAACATAATCACGTGGAAACAGCGACGGTGTACTGGCGATAAATTGACCGATTTTGATATAAGTTGTGCCTAACTGCTCAAAGGTTTCTTTGAGTAGCATCGCGTCAGGTTTCTCACCTTTTGCCACTCTTAGCGCAGACAGACCTGCCACGCTCGCTGTTTGGCGAACACGGTTCATGACATTAAAAGTGTGCTTTAATAAATGCGGACGATGAATTTTCATAAAAAACAACTATGGTAATAAGAAGGAGGTTTGAAGATAGGCAATACAATATAAAAATGCGTTAAAATCAGATTACTCAGTTATAGTGGATTCAATATAATTTGGATACAAGGAAGGCGAGTGAAAGTACTACAAGTCGTAGACTAAGCAAGCCTGACACCGTATCCAATTTATAGAGAGTTGACTATAGGACTGCTACAGACAGGACACTGCGGGTCTTTTCGATACCCCATCAGCCGCTGCTGCATCTGACTACCATCCCATATGAGCAGTTTGTTTGTCAGTGGATTTTTGGTTAATCCTAAATATTGCAGTGCAGTATTGGCTTGCAAATTGCCCATGACGGCAGTAGTACTGGCCAGCACACCAGAATTGGCACACGTACGTTCATCAGCGGCTTCGTCGAGCACTACGGAGCCAAACACGCAATGATAGCAACCAGTATCGAGCTGAGGTTCGAACAGTGCTAACTGCCCTTGCATCGCAATTGCCGACGCAGACAATAGAGGAATCTGATAGCGTACACTAATACGATTGATGACGTCACGAGTCGCAAAATTATCCGTACAGTCTAAGAGTAAGTCAGGCTTGCCGGCTGCTATATCGAGCAATTCATAAGCGTTGTCTTCATCTAATCGTGCGACTGTGCCGCGAGCCTTTATCAAAGGATTGATGCGCTCTAACATGTGCGCTGCAGTCAGTGCTTTAGACTGACCAACATCTTCTGGCAAAAACAGCGTCTGCCGTTGTAAGTTGCTTGCTTCAATCTCGTCATCATCAATCAGATGGACATAACTTACCCCAGCACGTACCAATGTCTCAGACGCAGGACAACCAAGGCCGCCTGCCCCTATTATGACCACATGTGCTGTCTTTAATCGCAGCTGAGCGTCCATATCCCAACCGTCTAATAAAACTTGCCGAGCATAACGGAGCAGCTCGTCATCTGATAGCTGTACCAGCTCTTCTACCATATTCATCTACAACCTATAATCAAAGAAATCTACTATCGAAAAACCATCTATTTGACTTGCCCTAGCGTGACACGATCATTATTACCGTAATCTTTCATGGTATGTACTGATTCAAACCCATTGTCTAGAAACAGCTGCCGAACCGCATCACCTTGATCATAGCCATGTTCAATAGCTAATAACCCACCTGTACAGAGATATGTCGTCGCTTGCTGAACGATATGCTCGATATCAGCTAGACCTTGATTGGGCGCACTCAAGGCACTAATCGGTTCAGCTGTTAGACCTGCCAAATGCTCGTCTGTCTCGTCAATATACGGAGGGTTTGACACAATCACGTCAAACTGCGGCTCATCGTTAGTAGGTAACGTTTGATACCAACTGCTTTGGACAAACTCAACATTAGCAACATTATTGCTCACGGCATTTTGCTGAGCAACTTTAAGCGCCTCTGACGATAAATCAACCGCCACGATTTGCCAATTAGCGTGTTTTAATTCATGGGCAAGACTAATGGCGATACAACCTGACCCTGTCCCCAAGTCTAGCAATCGCTTATCACTAAGTTGCGCTGGCTGAGCGTTTATCCAGTTCAATACTTGCTCAACCAGTACTTCGGTATCGGGCCGAGGAATCAAAGTATGCTCGTTTACCTTAAAGCTCAGCGACCAAAACTCCTGCTGCCCAGTCAGGTACGCAAGTGGTATGCCTTGCTGCATTTTTACCACACCGTCATTGAAACGTGCGACCTCACTATCAGTGAGCTGATAATCTTCATCAGTCATCAACGCTATCGCAGGCTTATCAATAACGTGCAACAACCAGTCCGTGAACCAAAATGACGGTAACCGATTATCTGACTCACCATTCGTCAGTTGTTGAATCTGCTGCTTGATTTGACGAATGGTTGATACGGTCATAGATAACTCTTAAAAAACAGTAAATTTATAAAGGTAAAATGCTGCTTAGCCTACTCTGTCGCGCGTGGCGGCTCTTTAGTATCGGTCAGGTTTGGATTGGTTTTGCTCAGTTTGTCACCTACCCCATTGCCACCGCTGCCATCATTATTGTCATCGCCATAAATATCATCGTTATCACCAATGACAATATGTCTATCGACAAAGTAAATCAGTGCCAGAATTGGAATACCAATAGCAAAGGTAAAGATAAAGAAAAACGGATAACCCATATTATCGACGATAGCACCAGAATAACCACCCATCACTTTGGGTATCAGGGTCATCAATGAGGAAAAAATCGCATACTGTACAGCAGTAAAGCGAATCGAGGTTAGTGCTGATAAGAAAGCGATGAATACAGCACTCGCAAGGCCTGCAGCCAAGTTATCAAATATCACTGCCATATACATGATTGGCAGGCTACCTGGGTTATATGTCAATACCACAAACAACAGGTTAGTCGCACACGCTAAAATTGCACCAATCATCATGGCATGCATGATACGGAAACGTTGAGCCAAAATCCCGCCCAAGAAGCCACCTGCAATTGCCATAATCACACCGACCAGTTTTACGGCATTGGCGATATCTGTTTTGCTAAAGCCCATGTCTTGATAAAAGACGTTGGAGATCACGCCTGCGACGATATCTGAGATACGGTATAGACCAATCAATGCCAATAGCAGCAGGGCTTTTTTGCCATAACGTCGGAAAAAATCTAAAACAGGCTCGATCCATGTTGCCATGGCCACTTCTTTTTTCACCAGTCCTACTTGTACCAGTGCATAACCTGCTGCCATCGCCGCGCCTAGGCTTACTAATAAGTGCAAGGTTTCTACAAAGAAGCTAGAAAAAGCGCCTTCGAACTCCGGTAAGACTTGTCCCATCAATATGTAAACAGCGATAAAAGCAATCACTGAAAATACAAACAACGCTACCAGTCTGACGTAGTCTTCACGAGTTTCAGCGACCAACGGGGCTTTGTTAATGATTTTTGGTTGATTGATAATAAAGTACAGTAATAATAATGGCGCGAACGCGACCAATGCTAAAAAGTAAAATTTAATCGCTGGCATTACCATTAGTGGTATCAAGGCCACTGTGCTATTAAATACTGTATTGATCAAAATATTAATCAGGTAAATAACACCGAACAGTAGGCCTGGGATAAGCAGCAGCGCAGAATAAATTAGGAATACTTTTAAGTTACCCTTTTGCTTTTTACCTTGCAGGGTCTCAGCGGTTGGCTCATAACTGGCAAACGTCGTTAATACCCCTAAAGTCATGACTCCTGCCATGATGTAGTAAGTATTACGCCATGCTTCATAACTATAAAACGTCTCATTTGAGCCGAAATAATCAGCCAAATATAACGCGCCTGCCCCTGCGACAATCATACCGATACGGTAGCCTGACACATAAATAGAGGACAGAATAGACTGCATAGACGGCGGTGCAAGCTCAATACGGTACGCATCAATCACGATATCTTGCGTCGCAGAAGAGAACCCAAGCAGCACGGCCGCGCCTGCCATATAAACCAAGACATCTTCGCTAACAGGATTTACCCTTGCCATTAAAAAGATTGCCAGCACGATAAGCAGCTGTGATACCACCATCCAACTACGACGACGCCCTAGCCACTTGGTCAAAAACGGTACAGGGAGCGCATCAATCAATGGCGCCCAAATAAATTTGAACGAATAACCCAATGCTGCCCAGCTGAACATAGTGACGACACTACGATCAATGCCTGCTTCTCTCAGCCATAGCGATAGACTTGAGAAAATCAGCAGAATAGGTATACCCGCTGAGAACCCCAAAAACAGCATAATAATGACACGAGGATCGAGATAAGCTTTTGTAGCCTCGCCCCATGACTTTTTGGCAATTGGTTGATTGGGCGGTACAGATTTGACAGCAGACATAATAACTCACCAACAATTCAGACAAAGAACACAACCGCGCACAATTTTTATCAATCTTTAGAATCAGTTATACACAAAAGGATCGATAAAAATTGCTCTACGTTGCACTAATATTATCGTTACAACAAAATCCAGTTATGGTACTTGAGAACCTTTATCTTGACTAGATGTTTTTGCATTAACTTAGCGATTGCAGGCCATATGCAATCGCTTACATTTCTTAATCGTAACGCAAAAAACCGCAGTGTTTTACCAAGGTTATCTTAGCTCTCTTTTTTATTGCTCATTTCTGTTTTGAAAGATGTCTGACAATGACGTTATTTATAGGTAATATAAAGGTAGTAGTAAAATTGACGCAGGCTTGATTGGTTAGGTGCACACTCTTGGTTTACTCTTAACTGACGATGATAATTATAGGCGTTAATGAAGATTTAGATAAACAAAACATCAAGTCTTTTATGATTGGTAATTTAAAACTTATAATTCTTATATATTAGTTTTATAAATCTACTCAGCTTAGTTATGCTTTGTACATAAACAACGACTACCGAGATTCACGGTTTGTTCTTTCTATTATCATAGCCTAGGAGTTATACCATGTCCGACTCAACCAATAACACCACTGACAAAAACACTACCCCAGATGCTGCTCGTTGTCCTGTAGATCACGAAAGCAACAATAATAATGCGCCTACTAACACAACCTATGATCAGGGTGACGGTCAAGGTCCAACGATCCATAGTGAAAACGTTGATAACTCGCATGAGCCTCAGCGTCCTAGCATGGGTGGCTGCCCTGTTATGCATCAGGCACATACTACCACTGCATCTGCTGCGACAGATTGGTGGCCAAACGCCCTGAACTTAGACATATTGCACCAGCAAGACAAAAAGACTGACCCAATGGGTGAAGACTTTGATTATGCTGAAGCTTTTAAACAGCTAGATCTAGAAGCGGTCAAAACTGACCTGAAGAACCTAATGACTGAGTCGCAAGAATGGTGGCCAGCGGATTGGGGTCACTATGGCGGCTTGATGATTCGTATGGCTTGGCATTCAGCTGGTACGTATCGCGGTGCTGATGGTCGCGGCGGCTCTAATACTGGTAACCAACGCTTTGCACCATTGAACAGCTGGCCTGACAACGTCAACCTTGATAAAGCACGTCGTCTATTGTGGCCAGTCAAGAAAAAATACGGCAATAAATTGTCATGGGCCGATTTGATGATTTTGGCAGGTAACATGGCTTATGAATCTATGGGCTTCAAAACTCTAGGATTTGCCGGTGGCCGAGCTGATATTTGGCATCCAGAAAAAGACATCTACTGGGGTTCTGAGCGCGAATGGTTAGCCGCTACCAAAAACCGTTATGACAGCGACGAAGACCGCGCGTCACTAGAAAACCCACTAGCAGCAGTACAAATGGGCTTGATTTATGTCAACCCTGAAGGTGTCGATGGTAACCCTGACCCACTAAAGACCGCTCAAGATATGCGTACTACCTTTGCTCGTATGTCAATGAACGATGAAGAGACTGTCGCTCTAACCGCTGGTGGACATACCGTTGGTAAATGTCATGGTAATGGTGATGCGACGATACTAGAAGACGAGCCAGAAGCCGCTGACATTAAAGAGCAAGGTCTAGGCTGGCGCAATCCTAAAGGTCGTGGTAATGCAGGTGATACCGTTTCGAGTGGCATCGAAGGCGCATGGACCACCAATCCGACCCAGTGGGACCATGGTTATTTCGAGCTACTATTAAACCATGAATGGGCACTGACCAAAAGTCCAGCCGGCGCATGGCAGTGGGAACCAACTGATATCAAAGAAGAAGATCGTCCGTTAGATGCTCATGATCCAAGTGTCCGTCGTAACCCAATCATGACTGATGCAGATATGGCATTGAGCAAAGATCCTATCTATCGTGAGATTTCAGAGAAGTTCCATAACAACCCAGAATACTTTGATGAAGTATTTGCTAGAGCGTGGTTCAAACTGACTCACCGCGATTTGGGACCAAAATCTCGTTACTTAGGTGCTGATGTACCAAGCGAAGACTTTGTATGGCAAGACCCTATTCCTACAGGTAACGCGGATCTGACTGCTGATGATATTGCAACGTTAAAAGCACAGATTTTAGACAGTGACATTAGTCGTCGTGAGTTGATCATTACAGCATGGGACAGCGCTCGTACGTTCCGCGCTTCGGACTATCGCGGCGGTGCAAATGGTGCACGTATCCGTTTAGCCCCACAAAAAGACTGGGCAGGCAACGAGCCAGAACAGCTACAACGTGTGCTTGAGACATTGACCAGCATTCAGTCTGGCTTTGATAAAGACGTTAGCTTAGCAGACCTTATTGTATTGGCTGGTAACACTGCTATTGAACAAGCAGCAAACGATGCAGGCGTAGATATTACTGTACCGTTTAATCCAGGTCGCGGTGATGCTGACGCTGAAATGACTGACGCTGAATCTTTCGCTGATTTAGAGCCGCTACATGATGGCTATCGTAACTGGATTCAGGGCGACTATGCGGTATCACCAGAAGAGATGCTACTTGATCGCACGCAGCTAATGGGATTGACAGCGCCTGAGATGGTCGTATTGCTTGGTGGTATGCGAGTCCTTGATACCAACCACGGTCAGAGCCAACATGGCGTCTTTACTGAACGTGCTGGCGTGCTTACTAACGACTTCTTTGTCAATTTAACAGACATGAATTACACATGGCACCCTGTAAAAGCAGCCGACAATACTGCTAATAGCTACGAAGTACGTGAGCGTGGTACAGGAAACGTCAAATGGCAAGCAAGCCGTGTAGATTTGGTATTTGGCTCTAACTCTATATTACGTGCTTATGCTGAGCTATACGCGCAAGATGATAACTTAGAGAAATTCATTCGTGACTTCGTCCGTGCTTGGAACAAGGTTATGAATGCAGATCGCTTTGATATTGCAAAATAAACCAAGTTTGAAGTTGGTCAGTATCAACTAATTACCAGTAGTAAATAACTTTATAAATAACGAACAGCTATCTTTCAGAAGGTAGCTGTTTTTTTGTGCTTAGTTTTTTATACTTAATAATGACCGTTCTTTATGAGTTGTTAGGTCAAGTTACCTCACTGACTAAACAGCATTTACTGAACAAATGATTTTTTAGCATTGCAAAATACAAATTCTATATTCATAATTATCATAAATTGATAGCTATTTATTATATACAAGAATAATAGCTTTGTTTTACACTACTTTATTACTGTATGTTCAGACATTTTTACTTTCATATACAGACGAGGTTTGTATATTTATACAATAGGATTAAGTTATGGCAATCGACGTAGTGGTCAACCAACGGCATTTGCAGATTCAGCTCAAACAGCTAGAAACAGTATGGCATACGGTGATTAACGGTTATAACTTAAGCCAAGCAGCGACCGTGCTACATACCAGTCAATCAAGCTTATCAAAGCATATTGCTGCGCTAGAAAACCAGTTAAAGACGGAAGTATTTGTGCGTCAAGGCAAACGCCTGACAGGACTGACTACCATGGGCACAGCGCTCATGCCTCATATCGAGTCTATCTTTGCTGAAATCCGTACCATTGAAAACCTCAGTCTAGATTTTAATAATCCAAACATCGGTACGCTGACGATTGCCACCACTCACACACAAGCGCGTTATGTACTGCCGCAAGTGGTTAAAGAGTTCAAAGATCGTTTTCCTAAAGTAAATTTGATTTTGCAACAGGCAGATCCTGAGACCATCGCTCAGATGGTCATCCGTGGTCAAGCCGATATCGGTATCGCCACTGAGTCCCTGCTACATAACAACTATCTTAGATGCTATCGTTACTATGACTGGACGCATCGCGTGATCGTACCAAGTGATCACGAACTGGCTAGCCAAGAGTCTATTGACCTGCCCACGCTTGCCAGCTATCCAATTGTGACTTATCACGGTGGTTTTACAGGACGCGGCGCGATTGACAAGACGTTTGATGAAGCAGGACTGGAGCCAGATATCGTATTAGCGGCGCTCGATGCCGATGTGATCAGCACCTATGTCGGTCTGGGCCTAGGTATTGGTATCATCGCAGAAATGGCATTTGAGCCAAGCCATTATCAAAACCTGACTGCCATACCCGTCGATCATTTTGGTCGCTTTACCAGTTGGATGGCGGTACGTGATGATGCAGAAATCCGTCAATATGGACGCGCGTTCATGGAGCTATGTCAAAAGCAATTTGCAAATTAATGAGCATTTGTTAAATAAAGTATCTCAGACTTGCTCACCCTTACTAGACTGAGCTGTGGATGATAAAATAGATTCTAGAACGTTATTCAATGTTTCTTTTATATATTATTCACACTTGTATTGATATTTGGTCGAATGAAATTGATTAGCGACTAAATATCAATACATATTAACTTGCTCTTTTGTAAACAGGTGATACCGCTCATGGAAAAATTCGTAGCGATCATTATGGCAATTTTTGCCGCCCCTCTACTCATTGGCGGCGCTTATTTATTGTCCTTAGGCGGTAGTCCTTACTACCTCATTGCTGGCGTTATCATACTAACGACAGCTTTTTTATTATTCAAAAAACACTGGAGTGCTTACGGATTATATGCGCTATTTATCGTAGCAACCATGGCTTGGGCGCTTTGGGAATCTGGGTTCTATTGGTGGGCGCTAGCACCTCGAGTTGGCTTTCCGCTTATATTTGGTTTGCTCATGCTACTGCCATGGGTATCCAACAAAATGCGTGGTCCTAAAACTCAAGTAGCTTCACATAGTACACCAACCACAAACAACGCTAAGAAAAGCCCTCTGTATTATTGGGGTCTACTCGTAAGCGTAATCGTAGGTGCACTGCTCTCTTTTGGTAGTTTAGCCAACAATGCCACTGACAAACTCGGTGAGCTAGACTTGACTGCTGCAAATGATGACGAGCAAAACGTCAGCTCAGATGAGACCTCAGCCAACCTTGGTGACCCATTATCAAACGGTCAGCAAACGCCAGATGGTGAGTGGAGTGCGTATGGTCGTACTGATTATGGTCAGCGCTACTCGCCTCTAGATAAAATCAATACCGATAACGTCAAAGATTTAGAATTGGCTTGGCAAATCCAAACAGGTGATGTCAAAGGTCCTAACGATGTCGGCGAGACCACTTATCAGGCAACACCATTAAAAATTGGCAATGGCTTATACCTATGTACCCCTCATAACTGGGTAATGGCACTAGACGCTGACTCTGGTGAGTCACTATGGACATTTGATCCTCAAGTAGAGAAAAACTTACAACGCCAGCATCAAACCTGTCGCGGCGTATCTTACTATGCAGGTCAAGCGACCAGTCCTGTGCAAGTACAGAAAATTGCTGGTAATACCTTTGAAAACGCATCTAAGCAATGCGATGCCAAGATATTTATCCCAACTTCTGATGCGAAACTATATGCACTCGATCCAAATACTGGGCAACGCTGCCAAGACTTTGGGGATGATGGTGCATTAGACTTGATGCATAACATGCCGTTCAATCAAGCAGGTTACTATTATTCTACGTCACCACCAGTTATCGCGGGTGATACCATCATCGTCGCTGGTGCTGTCAATGATAACTATGACGTCAACTCGCCTTCTGGTGTGATCCGTGCGTATGATGTCAATACTGGTGAGCTTCTTTGGAACTGGGACTCAGGCGATCCTGACAATACAGCACCTTTCGATGTCAATGATCCAACCCAAACTTACAAGACCAGCTCACCAAATTCATGGTCAGTTGCCACTGCCGATGAAGAGCTTGGATTGGCATACTTCCCTATGGGTAACCGTACGCCAGATCAGCTAGGTAGTTATCGAAATGCCGCTGAAGAAAAGTACGCAACGTCTGTTGTCGCTCTAGATATCGAGACTGGTGAAGCACGCTGGGTTCAGCAGTTTGTCCATCATGACCTTTGGGACATGGACACGCCTGCACAGCCAACCTTACTTGATCTAGATACGGCCGATGGTGTACAGCCTGCATTAGTTGTACCAACCAAACAAGGCGATGTATACGTTTTGAACCGCGCAACGGGTGAGCCCATTGTACCGATTAAAGAGCGTCCTGCACCGCAAGGCTATCTCATAGCGGGAGAGCACGCAGCGCCAACTCAGCCTTATTCTGGCTTGAGCTTTGAGCCTGAACCACTGACTGAGAAAGACATGTGGGGTGCCAGTCTCGTCGATCAAATGATGTGCCGTATTGAGTTCAATCAGCTCAACTATGATGGTCGCTACACCCCACCATCAACCAATGGTAGCTTGGTCTATCCTGGTAACTTTGGTACCTTTAACTGGGGCGGTATCGCAGTCGATCCTGAGAATGGCGTGATGTTCGGTATGCCGACTTACTTAGCATTTACCTCAAAACTCATTCCTAGAGATACGTTGGGCGATGCAGAGACCAATAAAGGCGAGCAAGGCGTCAATGCCAATGAAGGTGCAGATTACGCAGTAGAATTGGGCCCCTTCTTGTCACCATTAGGCGTACCTTGTCAGCAGCCACCATGGGGCACGATCGCTGGTGCTGACTTAGCCACAGGTGATATCGCTTATCAACGTAAAAATGGTACGGTACAAGACTTGTCTCCTATTCCTATCAAACTGGAACTGGGCGTACCTGGTATCGGTGGACCTATCATTACTAAAGGCGGCGTCGCGTTCTTGTCCGCGGCGACAGAAAACAACTTCCGAGCTTATGACTTGAAAAATGGCGACGTACTATGGAATGTTCGTATTCCAGCAGGTGGTCAAGCCACGCCAATGACTTACTTGAACTCTAAAGGTGAGCAAATGGTCGTATTGGTCGCAGGTGGTCATGGTTCAGTTGGCACAACCATTGGTGATTATGTCTTAGCTTACAAGCTTGGTGACCAAGATAAATAATGTTGCATTTGGTTCTTAATACAATCATCATTTAACTTATCATTATCTTATAATCGACTAATTAGAGAAGCAGGTAACTTAGGTTGCCTGCTTTTTTTAATGCCATCCTTTTTTAATGCCATAGTGTAATGCTGCTAAATCCTTTTATGACCTCACTTATGGTTTATTTATCGCTTATTTTGACAAACGACAACCTTTATAAATACACCTTAATAATTGTTAAGCGAGCTTAAAAACAGAGTTACCTAGCTTTGTTATGATTCATTAACAGTGATTAGCGGCACTTGAAACTACCACTGTCTATAAGCATATCAGTAGAAAATAATTTACACACTACTGGAACATTTATGAGTAACAAAATCCCTTTATCCTTCTTAGATCTTGCGCCTGTACCTCAAGGCAAAACCATCGCTGAAGGCATCGCCCAAACGGTCGAAACCGCGCAGCAAGCAGAAAAATCAGGCTTAAACCGCTACTGGATGGCAGAGCATCATAATATGCCGGGCATCGCCAGTGCAGCCACTTCAGTACTACTATCGCATATTGGTAGTCAAACCGACCGTATCCGTATCGGTGCTGGCGGTGTCATGCTACCGAATCATGCCCCTCTCGTGATTGCCGAGCAGTTTGGCACTTTGCAGGCACTATACGGCGACCGTGTAGACTTAGGTCTAGGCCGTGCGCCTGGTACTGATGGCGCGACGTTTCAGGCACTTCGTCGGCAAATGAAAGATGCAGAGCGCTTTCCACAAGATGTGCAAGAGCTGATGTATTTCTTAGGTAACGATACAGATGGCAGTCCTGTACAGGCATTCCCTGGCGCAAAATCAGGCATACCGATTTGGATATTAGGCTCTTCTCTATTTGGTGCGACCTTGGCTGCACATTTAGGACTACCTTATGTGTTTGCCTCTCACTTTGCTCCGCAAATGCTAGGGCAAGCAATTGAAGCTTATCGTGAGCAGTTTAAACCGTCTGTCTATCTAGATAAGCCTTATGTGATGCTGGCTGCAAACTTGTTACTAGCTGATGATGATGCGACCGCTCAATATCACTTTACCTCAGCACAGCAGAGCTTTGTACGTCTACGTCGTGGCGAAACCGGTCAAATGCCTAAGCCTACCCACGATATGGACAGTATCTGGAGTCAAGCAGAGAAAATGATGGTAGATAACGCATTGTCAGTATCATTCCTTGGCTCTGTCGACACGGTCAAACCAAGACTCGCTGCGTTTTTGGCAACCTATCAGCCAGATGAGCTGATTGTGACGGCCAATATTTATGACCAAGCCGCCCGTATCCGTTCACTTGAACTTACACCGGAGCTAAACTTATTTACTTTACAATGAAATGAGACACTTGCATAATTATTGATGAACCTTAACTGGATTTTTGACATGGAAGCAACTCCCATTATCGGTGCATCGCTCATGATTGGCTCGTCAATATTTATGTATATCGTCGCCTTTCTTGCCGTTATGGCTATCGGTGGTTATTTGACCTATCGTACTAGCCCAAAGCGCAAGCAGCGCCGTGAAGACAAGCGTAATAGTGAACGCTAGATTAATAAAAAAAGCCCTCTTTTCTTATTTGAAAAGAGGGCTTTTTTTAAAGCTGCCAAAATCAGGCAAATAAAATGTAGTCGTGCAAAAACAGTAACCAATCTGTCTCACAACTTCATTACATCAACCCAAGCGCACGTAACGTCGCTGCCCCAATCGCCATACCAAACATGCCGACAACAGTGGTAAATGCCAAAATATTAGCCGCCAATACATCATTGCCACCCATTGCTTTTGCCATGACATAGCTGGCTGCAGCTGTTGGTGATGCGACCATCAAAAACAACACCCCCATATGCACGCCTGATAGCCCAAATCCGAGCCCAACAGCGATCGCAATCAATGGTGCAATAACAATTCGTCCAATACTCGCCTGCATAGATAAGCCCGAAGGATGCAACATGGACTTTAGGTTAATACTAGCACCCGCACAAATCAGTGCTAACGGCAGAGCAACCGCTGCCAGTAAGTCGCCAGTGGTATGAATCACCCCAGTGAGTGGCGGTAGCGGCAGTGCTTTGTAGACGAATGCCCCAACCAATGCCAAAATTAGAGGATTGGTTAGCAATTTTTTCACAATCATCGTGCCGCGACTAATCCATGTGTCATCCATGCTTTTGGATACGCGGCTTAGAGTAATAACCGCCAAAATATTAAACAGTATCGTCACCACACCCATATAGACAGCACCGATACTCAATCCTTCTGCGCCGTAAGCATTGGCCACGGTTGCAAGGCCAATAATGGCCATGTTGCTACGGAATACGCCTTGTACAAACACGCCTTGGTCTTCAGGACGCTTGACGAAGCGTTTAGCATAAAACTCTGCGCCAATAAATAATATAAACGTCACCAAGATACCAACAAGGATAAGCGTAATTTGCTTACCATAATCGACGTCGCTATCAACCACGCTAAAAAACAATAAACACGGCAAGCAATAATTAAAGACAAAACTTGACGCCTGATCGATAAAAGTTTGGCTTGCTTCACCACGTCGTTGCATAAAAAAACCCAACCACATTAAGGCAAGGTTGGGTAAAACAATGGTAATAGCAAAAACAATAGCATCAATCATAAGTAGACTCAGTTCGGTGACAAGCCCATCAATATATGGACATCAGCGAGACAAATTAACAAGTAGTAAGAAAATTTACTGACCTAGTATAGAGACAAAGTAGCAAGTAGGACAAGGTTACATGTGACTTTCTTTCAAAATCAACCATTTTTTTGACAAACAAAAGCCCGTAACGAAATATCGTTACGGGCTTTTTATACTATAAGTGCTTTATTATAAAAGGCTTTATTGCATGCCTATTATGAGTCCAATGCAGCTTTTGCTTTTTTATGCTTTTTAACCGTCATTGCCAACAACTGAATGGCAGCAGGGGTTACACCACTCACACGTCCCGCTTGAGCTAGCGTCGCAGGACGAACTTGCGTAAGTTTTTGTACTATCTCATTGGACAGTCCTGACACGATACTATAATCAAAGTCTAATGGCAGCGCCGTATTTTCTAATCGCTTCATTTGATCGATATCTTCTTGTTGACGGTCGATATAGCCAGCATATTTAACAGAAATCTCTATCTGCTCGCCCACCTGTGCATCAACGGTTGAGTCCGTGATAGCTGCGATATCAGCAAAATGTATTTGCGGACGCTTGAGCAAATCAAAGGCCGTCGATTCTTTAGAGAGTACCTCACCCGTCTGCTCAGTCACTTGCTTACCTAGTGCGTTGGTAGGCGTGGCCCACATGTCTTTTAAACGTGACGTTTCTGTTGAGATCGCTTCCATTTTTTCTTGATAAGCTTGCCAGCGTACATCGTCTACTAGACCTAGCTTACGACCAGTCTCTGTCAAACGCTGATCTGCATTGTCTTCACGTAAGAGCAAGCGATATTCTGCACGGCTCGTAAACATACGATACGGCTCGGTAGTACCATGGGTAATCAAGTCATCGACAAGCACACCAAGATACGCTTCATCGCGGCGCGGTGTCCATGTTTCAAACTCACTATTGTTAGTAGTGACCAATGCCGCATTGGTACCTGCGAGCAAACCTTGTACGCCCGCTTCTTCATAGCCTGTCGTACCATTAATTTGACCGGCAAAGTACAGACGATCAATCGATTTGGTCTCTAGCGTGGGCTTTAGATTTTGTGGATCAAAATAATCATACTCGATGGCATAGCCGGGACGAGTAATATGGGCGTTTTCTAAGCCTTTCATACTGTGAATAAAGTCTAACTGCACGTCAAATGGCAAGCTCGTTGAGATACCGTTCGGATACAGCTCATGCGTGGTCAAGCCTTCTGGCTCGATGAAAATCTGATGGCTGTCCTTATCCGCAAAACGATGAATTTTATCTTCAATCGATGGACAATAACGCGGGCCTACGCCTTCGATTTTGCCAGAGAACATTGGTGAACGGTCAAGGTTTTCACGAATAATGTCGTGAGTACGCGCATTGGTATGCGTGATATAGCAATTGACCTGCTCAGGATGCATAGAGACATCACCCATATAACTCATCACCGGCAATGGCGTATCACCCGGCTGTACCGTCATCACGCTGAAATCAACACTACGCGCATCGATACGTGCTGGCGTACCCGTTTTTAAACGACCAACTGGCAGCTTGAGCTCACGTAAACGATCTGCCAACTTGATAGAAGGCTGATCCCCTGCACGGCCACCATTGGAGTTCTCTAAACCAATATGAATGACACCGCCCAAGAAAGTTCCTGAGGTCAATACCACTGTTTCGGTCTTAAAGACAATACCTGTAGAAGTCACAACAGCCGTCGCGCGACCGTTTTCAACCAAGATATCATCAGCGGCTTGCTGGAATATATCTAGGTTTGGCTGGTTTTCTAGCGTATGGCGGATAGCTGCTTTATACAAGATACGGTCTGCTTGCGCACGCGTGGCACGAACGGCAGCCCCTTTACGGCTGTTCAATACGCGGAACTGGATACCTGCTTTATCCGTTGCCAATGCCATTGCACCGCCCAACGCATCAATCTCACGCACTAAATGCGATTTACCGATACCGCCAATCGCAGGGTTACAACTCATCTGCCCGAGCGTCTCAATATTATGCGTCAACAATAAGGTCTGTGCGCCCATACGTGCAGCCGCCAGAGCAGCTTCTGTACCAGCATGACCACCGCCGATCACTATCACGTCGTAATGTTTTGGGTATTGCATGTGTGCCTCACTTGACTCATAACGCTGCTGATTGCCATATCTTATGTTCAAATAAGAAAACAGTCAGCAAATAAACGTCAGTCGAATTTATAAGAAGATAACGACTTAGATAAGTCGTTCATAATTGGTTAGGGCGGGTTCTTATTTTGAAAATGGTAATAAAAATGAGTTAAATTGCAGCCAAACAAGGAAAATAGCGCAGATAATATCAGGATATTAACCAGCTATTTGACATAGTTTGGCAATATTTAACCATTTTTAACCCATTCAGATGCTTTTGTTCAGATTAAAGACACGCCCTGAATAACCCATAATTATAACAATTTTTTAATACTTAAAAAACGTTAGAACAAAAACTATTAAAATTAAGCGAAAAGTTCTCTACTCTGGTTATTGTCTTGCTAGTTGTTGCCTTACTAGTTACTGTTTTAATCATCATTTTGGTTATTGTTGCCAGGGCTAAGCGGTACGATCTGATCTGATTGACCACTAGACAGCATATGATGGCTACCATACCCTTCTGGATTGATCTGTAGATAGGCGTTCATTTGACCAATCGCCTCACCATCATCACTGGCCAAGATCTGCTCTTTAATGAGCTCAACTGGCGGTAATGGTAAGTTTTTGAGCAATGCTAAACGCTGATGGTTATCACCTTTGTTGACTACCAACTCGATAAGCTGACGAGCATTAATTGGCAAATCTGGTGTGTTCTGTGCCAATAATGCCAAATGATAAGCGCCTGCAGGATCTTGATCTACAACGATGCGCTGCTCGATAGCCACATATGTCGCTTCAGTTGCACCACCTGCCACACTAAGCTGATGAATACACTTAAGTGCTGAGTATGACTCAGTATTAGCAATCTCAATAATGCGTGTAGATTCATTTTTTAAACGTTCACGGCGCTTTTCAATCGCCGCCTGCTCAGCCGCTTCTCTTTGCTCGTTCAACTGTTCACTGGTTTGGTTATTCATAAAGCTCTCTTACTCATCTGATAATTGTTATTTATATCGCTGACATCTTGGACACTATCTGGGGGTAAATCCTATAAAAACAACGAAACCTAATGACATGGGCGCGTGAAAATACTAATGGGGACAAGAATAGATACGCTACTAAAGACATTAATAGCGACAATAAAAAAACCCAAATAGCCATTAAATGACTATCTGGGTTTGCTGTGCTTGTATCTTGCAAAAGCTAATTGGACATCAAAAACATCCAATTAACACTTTCAAGTATTAAGCAGCAGGGCTGTTTGCTTCAACCAATGGCTTTAGCTCGCCTGATTGATACATTTGTAAGATGATGTCTGATCCGCCCATTAGCTCGCCATCAATCCATAACTGCGGGAACGTTGGCCAGTTAGCGATTTTTGGCAACGTTGCACGGATTTCTGGGTTTTCTAAAATGTTTACAAACGCAAATGGACGACCAATCTGAGTCAACACTTCGATAGAGCGCGCTGAAAAGCCACACTGTGGAAATTGCGGTGTGCCTTTCATGTAAATAATGACTTTGTTGTCACGGATTTGATCACGGATCAATTGTTCAACGTCGTTTGCAGCAGTGTTTGGGGTTTGCTCACTCATAAAAGCTCCTATTGATAAAGCGGTTCATTAAAATGATTATTTATATAAAATAATTGTGTAAAGACGTGGCTGATACATGGGGCGACTGCCGCTGTATTACAAGCACGAATTGCGATCTATGTATGTTCGATAGCATTAGGGACTAATAATACCACGGCATTGGCCATGATGCCCTCTTGACGACCCGTAAATCCCAATTTTTCAGTCGTGGTGGCTTTTACACTGATATTACTAACATCTGTTTGCAGGTCACTAGCGATATTGGCGCGCATGGCTAGATTATGCGGCGCTAACTTTGGACGCTCGCACATTACCGTAATATCAGCATTGCCTAGGCTATAACCAGCCTCTTGCACTTTACTATAAACATAACGCAGCAGTACTCGTGAATCCAATCCAGCATGTGCCGCATCGGTATCGGGAAAATGCTGCCCGATATCACCAAGTGCTAAGGCACCAAGCAGCGCATCAGCCAATGCATGTAACACCACATCCCCATCAGAGTGTGCGAGCAAACTGTGAGTATGCTCAATAGGCACGCCCGCTAGAATGACATATTGTTGCTGCTGACCATTATTATGAAAAGCATGAACGTCGATACCTTGACCAATTTTTATCATTATTATTCCAAGATGAGTTAAAGGTGATTAAAATAATTCAAAACCACTATCTGAATTTTCAAAGCGGTTTTACTAGTAGCCAGACACCATCGGTCGCCACCAGTTTCAATTAACTGGTATAATATGATGTTTATTTTATCATAATACCAGATCCAAAAGACAAGCTGACGTTGTGGTGCTGAGACTACCTATTGTAGTGATTGCATATCACTTGGCGTCGGCATGTACTTTGGATAACGTATAAATAGTTGAGCCGTTTTATGTCAGCCATACAAAATACCTCAAGCACAACCGTTTCTGAGTCTTTTCATGCTCATCGCCCTTTAACACTTGCTGATGTCGAAAATCCTAGCACCAAGCACGTGATCGTCGGTATGTCAGGTGGGGTCGATTCTTCTGTATCAGCCGTATTACTTCAACAGGCAGGCTTCAAGGTCGAAGGCTTGTTTATGAAGAATTGGGAAGAAGATGACGGCACCGAATACTGTACGGCGATGGATGATCTAGCAGACGCGCAAGCCGTATGTGACAAAATCGGTATGAAGCTACACACGGCCAACTTTGCTATGGAATATTGGGATCGCGTATTCGAGCATTTCTTGGCGGAATATAAAGCAGGACGCACCCCAAATCCTGATATCTTGTGCAACAAAGAAATTAAGTTTAAGGCGTTTTTGGACTATGCGTTGACCCTTGGTGCAGATTATATTGCTACAGGTCACTATACGCGCCGCAGTGTGAATTACAAAAATGATGACGGCACTGAGGTTGCGCAGCTCTTACGCGGTCTTGATAATAATAAAGACCAAAGCTATTTCTTGCATGCGGTTGGCGGTGACAAAATCGCCAAAACGCTATTCCCCGTTGGTGAGCTTGAAAAGCCAGTGGTACGTCAGATTGCTGAAGAGCATGACCTAGCGACGGCTAAAAAGAAAGACTCTACGGGTATTTGCTTTATTGGTGAGCGCCGTTTTAAAGACTTCTTACAACAATACCTGCCTGCCCAAAAAGGCGAGATACTTACTGATGATAATAAAGTCATCGGTACTCATGATGGCCTCATGTATTACACATTGGGTCAACGCGGCGGCATCGGCATTGGCGGTGTTAAAGACCGTGTAGAGGCACCGTGGTTTGTATTGGCAAAAGACTTAGAGAAAAACCGTTTAATCGTCGGTCAAGGGCATGAACATCCCATGCTAATGAGCAACGAGCTAAAAGCCTATAAGCTCGATTGGATCGACGGTCTACCACCTGCGAATGTGTTTAGCGACGAAGGTCTAGCCTGTATGGAAAAGTCTCGCTATCGCCAGCCAGACCAAGCGTGTCACGTATTTGCGACCAATGCTGATGGCAGCGAAGTGCGCGTGGTATTTGATGAGCCACAGCGCGCTGTCACTCCTGGACAGTCAGCGGTATTTTATATCGATGAAGTATGTCTAGGCGGCGGCGTGATTGAATCTATCGATGCACCTTGCGGATTCTAATTGATTCCTAAGACCCAACTTAAAGCACAGAGGTTGGTGCAGTGAATAGATTGATTTTAGCGGGCGTCAACATCGCTTTATTTGCATAGACCGCTTTTTTAATATCATATTTCTGCTATATTACGCGCAACGATTTCGACGTCGTTTATTATATGGTAATTTTTTATCTAGACTCTTGCAGTTTTTTATTTCATAACTACTGAGGCATAACCATGACCCCACTTACCGCTCTCTCTCCAATTGATGGTCGTTACGCATCAAAGGCTGACAGCTTACGTCCTTATTTATCTGAATTTGGTCTAATCAAAGCTCGCGTTACGGTAGAGATTCGCTGGTTGCAGTCTTTAGCTGACAACAGCGCAATTGGTGAATTAGCAGCATTTGATGACCAGACCAACGCTTTTTTGAATGCAATCGTTGATGACTTTAGCGAAGCAGATGCTCAAGCTATTAAAGACATCGAAGCGACGACCAATCATGATGTAAAAGCGGTTGAGTACTTTATCAAAGACAAGTTCCGTGGTCAGGATGCCTTGATTGACTCACTTGAGTTTATTCACTTTGCCTGTACCAGTGAAGATATCAATAACCTATCGTATGCGTTGATGCTCAAAGACAGCCGCGAGTTAGTCGTTGCGAAAATGCAGCAAGTGACTGATAGCATCGTCGACTTATCTATTGCTCATGCTGATCAACCAATGTTATCACGTACACATGGTCAGACAGCCAGTCCAACGACATTGGGTAAAGAGATGGCAAACGTAGCCTATCGCCTAGCCCGTCAAATCAAGCAAATCAATCAAGTAGAGCTATTAGGTAAAATCAACGGCGCAGTCGGTAACTATAATGCGCATTTTTCAGCGTATCCTGACGTCGACTGGCAGAGCCATGCTGAAGCGTTTATCAATCAGCGTCTAGAGCTAACATTTAACCCTTATACGACTCAAATCGAGCCACACGACTATATCGCTGAGTTGTTTGATGCTGTTAAGCGCTTCAATACAATCTTGATCGATTTCAACCGTGATATTTGGCAATATATTAGCTTAGGCTATTTCAAACAGCGCCTAAAAGACGGTGAAGTTGGCTCTTCTACCATGCCGCATAAAGTCAACCCAATTGACTTTGAAAACTCTGAAGGTAACTTGGGCGTTGCCAATGCGATGTTGGCCCATTTGGGTGAGAAGCTACCAATTTCACGTATGCAGCGTGACCTATCTGACTCAACGGTGTTGCGTAATATCGGTGTTGGCCTAGCCCAAAGCATGATTGCTTTTGACGCTTGCCTAAAAGGTGTGGGTAAACTTGAGCTAAATGCACAGCGTTTAAATGATGATTTGAATCAAGCACAAGAAGTGTTGGCAGAGCCGATTCAAACAGTCATGCGTCGCTACCGTGTTGAAAACCCATACGAGAAGCTAAAAGCCTTAACTCGTGGTAATGCCATGACTCGTGAAGCCATGCTAACCTTCGTCGAAAGTGACGAGCTATCGGCAGTTAGTGATGCGGACAAAGAACGCCTACGTGCATTGACGCCTGCTACTTATATCGGTAATGCCGCTGAGCAAGCACGCGCTATTAAAGAATGGATTGCCAAGCTTTAATAACTGATAAGAGCATACTGATAATGAAATCAGACTAGCAAGATTGGAGCGCCTAGTATTATTTACTCGCTCCTACTTGATAGTAATTTTATCTTATTAAGTTGTTATCTTAATAGCTATTGTCTGAATAAATAGTAACCTTACTTTGAACACTATGACTGGTTTTGAGTCGATTGCTTTTGATTCAAAACCCATAGTCGATAAGTAAGGTTTTATTTTTTATCATCATCGTCATCACTGTCGCCCGGTATGATGGCTTTACCCACAGCAACGGTTCCTTTGACCACACCTTTGGTAGTTTTATAAGCGATTTTTGCGGGTACTGTGACGATTTTATGGACACAGGCCTGTAGCAAAAACACGCTAGCGATGATGACAACAAAATGTAGCTTTTTCATAACGTTCCTAAGATTGAGTGGATGCTCTGCTGACAGCTATTATTTTGATAATCGTTATTGCTTATATGTACTATATAAACATCACCAAAATAATAGACATCAAATAGATGACAATCTTAAACTATTAAAACCTTCCTATAAAGCATCCCTTATTATTAATCTTGTACACCGCCAAAATATGGATTTATCAATGACTTCTATTCCTCTTTGTTTACCCGACTCTATCACGCCTGAGCAATTCCTAACTGAATACTGGCAAAAGAAGCCACTGCTTATCAAGCAAGGGTTGCCACAGCTAATTGACATGTTTGAACCAGATGACATGATTGGTCTTGCGCTTGAAGAAGATGCTAGCGCAAGACTGCTGACTCAAGCAGCCAGTAAGAAAGAAGGTCAGGCACAGTGGCAACTTAAAAAAAGCCCACTGAATGAAACGGATTTTGAAAAGCTACCAGAGCAATGGACCGTATTGGTACAAAATCTTGAGCAATGGTCGCCAGAGCTTGGTCAGTTGTGGCAAGCATTTGACTTTATTCCGCAGTGGCAGCGCGATGACATCATGGTATCTTACGCACCAGCAGGTGGTTCGGTTGGTAAGCATTATGACGACTACGATGTATTTTTGGCACAAGGCTATGGCTCTAGACGTTGGCAGTTGGGCAAGTTTTGTGATGACAAGACAGAGTTTGTTGCTGATGAGCCGCTGCGTTTATTTGACGACATGGGCGAGCTTATCTTTGATGAGATACTAGAAGCGGGTGATGTCCTTTATGTACCGCCTAAATTATCACATTTCGGTGTAGCACAAGATGACTGTCTGACTTTTTCATTTGGTTGCCGCCGTCCAAACCTAATGCAAATCATCGATAGCGTGGCCGATATTGCGACCAACGACAGCAAGCTATTTATCCCGATGCTACTACCGCAAGCGCTACAAGCGTCAGGTAAATTGCAAGCAGATAGTATTACTGCTATTAAGGCGCAATTGCTAGAGATGCTACAATCTGATCGCGGTGATGATATGATTCGCCAAGCAGTCTCAGAAGTGGTTAGTAAACGCCAGTATGATGCACTGATGCCAGAAGAAACGTTAGATACTGATGAGCTTATGCAAGCGCTATCAGAAGGGGCCACATTGCAAGCGGACTATAGCAACCGCCTACTCTATAGCCAGACCACTGATGGCACCGTGCTGTATGCCAATGGTCAACGTATCGACGGGCTTGATGAAGCTGCGATAGCAGTATTGGTACGCTTGGCCAATGGTGAAGCATTACAGCATAGCGACGTCACCGATGTTGATGCAGATGATTTGAGCGAATGGCTAGAGAACGGCTGGGTATGGGTTGATATTGCCGAATAACATCTTGTCATCAGGCTTAAGTTAAACAGCATAAACAAAAAAACCGCTATCTGATAATTGCTCAGATAGCGGTTTTTTCTTATATATCTCATGCAGTTACTAGTTTGGCATTTATAGCGCTACCAAACACCGCTTAGCCCTTATAAAAGTTGATATAAAAGCTAAGCGGATTCGTAATTAATGCAGTGATTCTACTCTGTACCAAGCTCAAGCAAGCTCGCGTTACCACCGATTGCTGTGGTATTGATAGTCTTTACTCGCTCAGTGACAAAGCGATGCAGATAGTCAGGCGTTAGCATTTCTGACAAGCCTTCCATATCAGTAACACTAATAACCTGCGTCAAAATACCGTCAGTATTGGCAAGCTCTTGACTGACGGCTTGCACTTCGCTGCGGCTACCAGAGACAGCCACTTGTGCTAGACGATCGATATATAAAAGCGTGACTGTTTGCGAATCGTTAGCCACACTCAATACATCTTCGCTGATACCTGTGTCGTGCAGTATCTTAGCAGCTTCATTACACATCTCATCTTGGCTTGGGCAATGCAATATAACTTCATTACCTGTTAGGAGTGCCGCGATAAGCTGACCTAATACTGCCATGGCTCTAGCAGTTTCGCCGCCGATAACCATGGTTTTACCACGACCAGTCACATACAAGTCATTGGACTCGCCTGTTGCCCCTGTCATACGATGCATCTCATCCAAGCTAGGCGCAGCGCTCAACAAATGGTTGAATAAACGCTTTGCTTTATTGGCATCACCAGTGAGCAATGCCAGTTTTGGAATGGCTGCTTGTAGATACGTTGCGCGATTGACTGCGCCGAGTAATCGCCAAGATTCACAAACCTGGGCATGATTTTTTTTGAATTCAGTCGCCATGTTGCTACTCCTTATGCGAGTTCTGTTTGAGTGGTAGTTTGGGTTTCGGTCGCTGTCATATGAGCAGCTGACTGTTCAGCGTTGACTGCTTCTGAGCTAAGTTGCATGAGACGCGCGACATAGTGCGGGCCACCAGCTTTAGGACCAGTACCTGATAGACCACAACCACCAAATGGCTGTACGTTTACGACCGCGCCGATTTGGTTACGGTTGATGTAAGTGTTACCGACAAATGCGCGGCGCTCAATGTGCTCAACAGTATTTTCGATACGGCTATGGATACCTAACGTCAAACCAAAGCCTGTGTTGTTGATGGCATCAATCAGCTTATTCAAATCACGCGCTTGATAACGCAGTACGTGTAGAATTGGACCAAAGTGCTCACCACCGATCACATCAATGCTTTTCACTTCGATCGCTGTTGGTAGTACAAAAGTAGACTTCTCTTGACTGACGACTGAGCTTGAGCTCATTGGCGTCTGTGCCAAAATGGTAGCAGTCGGCTCAGCACTCATACGTTCGATGTGCGCCTCTAAACCATGCTTAGCATCCGCATCAATCACTGGACCTACATCTGTGGCAGCATATAGAGGATTACCTACAGACAGCTCAGCCATATTACCTTGCAAGAGCTCGATCAAATCATCCGCCATCTCTTCTTGTACACACAATATGCGACAAGCTGAACAACGCTGACCTGCTGAACCAAATGCTGATAGTACCGCATCTCTAACGACTTGCTCTGGCAGTGCCGTTGAGTCAACGATCATCGCATTTTGACCGCCAGTCTCAGCGATAAAGACAGGCAATTCGCCACTGGTTTGTGCATGGTCATTTAAGCTTTGGTTGATACGTTGGGCTGTTTGAGTAGAGCCTGTAAATATCACCCCTGCGATATTATCAGCAGCCGTCAAAGCACCACCTACGTCGCCTGCACCAATGACCAATTGCAATGCTTCGGCTGGTATACCCGCTTGATACATCAACTGGGCACCAAAGTGAGCTACCAAACTGGTTTGTTCAGCAGGTTTCGCTACTACGGTGTTACCTGCAGCAAGTGCAGCTACAATCTGTCCCGTATAGATAGCCAATGGGAAGTTCCATGGACTGATACAAACGAAAGTGCCACGTGCTTTATATACTTGACGAGACTGCTTACCAGCCAAGTCTGTGAACTCATGTACGACATCATCTAGACGCTCTGCTTCGTCAGCATAGAAACGACAGAAATCAACGGCTTCTTTGATTTCATCGATGCCATCTTGCATGGTTTTGCCCGCTTCAACTTGGCATAGTGCCATTAGTTCAGCGTAGTTTTCTTCGTATAGCTCAGCAATCTTACGTAATATCTCAGCACGCTTAGCAGCTGGTACATTTTTCCATACCTCTTGACCAGCAACAGCAACGTCAATCGCTTGGCGAGCCACTTCAGCGTTGGCATAAGTTACTTCACCAGCACTAACTTCATGATTCCAAGGCGCAAGTACAGTCTGCTTATCAAGCTGATTCGTTTGACCATCTACTTCATAGGTATCAACCGCTTTACCATTAATGATAGAGGTTGCTGACCATGTCTTATGCAGATGGCTATCAATAGCTGATTTGAACGGTAACCATTGTGACTCTACAAAGATATTAGGGCCAAAACTTGCACGACGTTCACCGTAAATCTCTAACGGTAACGGGATGTCTGGATTGTGCAATGTTGCATTACCAAGCAGCTTGTCATATGGATGCACTGTTAGCTTTTCGATTGGGTAAGACTTATCTAGCAACTGATGAACAAACGAGCTGTTGGCACCGTTTTCTAGCAAGCGACGTACCAAGTACGGTAGCAAGTCTTTATGTGCACCTACTGGCGCATAGATACGTACAGGAATCTCATAAGCTTGCAAAATATGATCATAAAGCGCATCGCCCATGCCGTGTAGACGTTGGAATTCAAAGTCTCTATGTGCACTCATGGTCATGATTGATGACAGTGTATGCGCATTATGTGTCGCAAACTGTGGCCAGATTAGTCCGCGCAGATGGTCTGACAATAAGAAGCGCGCACAAGCAAGGTATGCAGTATCCGTACCTTCTTTACGTGTCCAAACTGGATAGCCTGATAGACCTTTTTGCTGAGCAAGTTTGATCTCAGTATCCCAGTAAGCGCCTTTTACTAGACGTACGGGTATACGATCACCGACTTCAGTAGACAAACGAGCAAGCCATGCTAATACAGCGATAGCACGTTTAGAGTACCCTTGTACAACGATACCTAAACCATCCCAGTCCGCCGTTAAATTATCACGGTACAAAGACTCAAACAGTTTTAGAGAAATCTCGAGGCGATCTGCTTCTTCAGCATCAATACTGATATCGACATTGACTTCACGTGCCGCTTCAATCAATAGCAGGCAACGCTGACGCAATAAGCCCATTACTTGTGCTTCTTGCGTGGCTTCATAGCGAGGATGCAGTGCTGATAATTTGATAGACACTGACGGCTTTGGCATGCCTTCTTTGACTTTTACGTTCGCCGTAGCTCTGATCGCATGTAGATAGTCGTTGAAGTATTTTTCCGCATCTTTATGCGTGATGGCCGCTTCACCTAACATATCAAATGAATAGGTATAGCCTCTATTACGATATGGCTGGCTGTTTTTATTGGCGTCTTCAATGGTTTCGCCCAATACAAACTGATGACCCATGATACGCATGGCTTTTTGCATCGCACTACGAATGACAGGTTCACCCATCTTCTTAGTCATGCGATCCAAGAAACCTGATGCAGTGGTGCTGCTGTCAATACTGACAACGCGACCAGTCATCATCATGCCCCAAGTAGAGGCATTGACCATAAAGCCATTGTCATTTTTAATGTGCTTTTTCCAGTCAGCCACACTCATTTTGTCATGAATCAATGCATCAGCCGTATAGTTGTCTGGTACACGAATCAAGGCTTCTGCCAAGCTCATTAGCAAGATACCTTCTTGAGTATCAAGGCTATACTCAAGCAATAATGAGTCAACCATCTTGACGGCTTTACCATCATTACGTACGTGCTCGACCAGTTTGCGCGTTTGCTCAGCAGCAGCATCGCGTTCTTCTATACTGGGTTTGGCAAGTGGCAATAACTCAGACAACCAACGTTCTTCATCGGCGCTATATAGCGGCGAAATACGCTTATTTAGCGCTTCTGCTGACTGGGCGAGATACTCAGGCGACAGCATATCAACAGGATTAAACAAGATCGGCTCTTGCGGGGTAAACTGGTCTACTGGGTTCATAATAACTCCATAACTATCGTTTAAAAACCATAATAAATGGTGCTTTAGGAAGTCTGATCGTCCTGTATAACTGCTCATAACCGCTATCAAAAAATAGGGGTTATTGACGGATATTCACAGCAATAATCAAAAGACCAAACGGCGCCATCACAAAACTAAAAATCCAGCATAGGCTGGAGACGGTTAAGTAGGTCGTTCGACTGTTAAACGGGCTACGTTAACAATACAAAGGCAACAACGAAAAGCTAAGCGGCATTAGTGCCTTCTTCTTGTTAGTAGTGAAAGGAGTGTGATGACCAAATATCGCCTTATTGAACCGAAAAATCGCTCTAATAATCACAAATCTGTCATCTTTGGTGATGCTAATTCACTGTAAGAAAAACCTCTACGGCGTTGATTGAGGTGATGCGCTTAACTCGGCTATAATATCACGAAATTTTTTTTCAAACTAACGAAATTTATTATTTTCATAAATTAATATATATCTAAATAACAATAACTTACAAGCACTTTATTGGCCATGACGCTTTGGTTACGTTTTTTTGTTTACTATTGCCCATAGTTTGGCATCACCCTACTTAATACTGGTATCAGAAATACTAAACATTAACCCCCAAAATACCGAACTCAAATTAAGACGATAGGCTTATAATGCTGACAAAAAAACCCTCCTTATCATCAGCTGATAAGGAGGGTTTCTTGATTAAGACGCTATTAATGTCTTGCTACACTTTGCATTATAGGAAGATAATTTTGAACAACAATATAGCAGTCAAAATCCAGACAGCGATACTGATATCCGCAAACTTGCCTGCAATTGCTTTTACAGCTGTAAAGGTAATAAAACCAAGTGCGATACCGTCAGCGATAGAGTATGTAAGCGGTGTGAATAGCAATACCACGACCACTGGTGCTGCTTCTGTTAAGTCGCTCCAGTTAATATCCTTTAGGGTACCCATCATAAGCACGGCTACATAAAAGATAGCGCCAGCCGTTGCATAAGCTGGAATCATACCTGCTAATGGCGAGAAGAAGATACTGAACAGGAATAGCACACCTACCGTAACAGCCATTAAGCCTGTACGGCCACCTGAGGCGATACCAGAGATACTTTCGATATAACTGGTCGTCGATGAAGTACCCAATAAAGAACCCGCTACTGTCGCTGTTGAATCAGCGAGTAGTGCTTTGCCCATGTTCGGGATATTGCCATCTTTGTCCGTTAGTTTTGCTTGACTAGTGGTAGCAATCAAAGTACCAGCAGTATCAAACAAATCGACAAATAAGAAAGCAAAGATAACACTGATCATGCCCACATCAAATGCACCAGCAATGTCTAACTGCATCAGTGTCGGTGCAATAGAAGGCGGTGAAGAGATGATGCCTGTGAACTGTGTATAGCCCATCAGTAAACTAATCAACGCAACCAATAAAATACCAATGGTTACCGCACCTGGGACTTTCTTATAAGACAGGCCAATGATAACAACAAAACCTAATGAAGCCATGACAGGACCGAATGATGTCATGTCACCAAGGCCAACTAAGGTTGCATCATGATTGACGATGATGCCTGCGCTTTGCAATGCAATAAACGCCAAGAACGCACCAATACCAGCGACTACGCCGTTTTTAAGAGACGTTGGAATAGCATTAATAATTGCTTCACGAATCTTAAATAGACTCAATAGTACAAAGATACAACCAGACAAGAACACCGCACCTAGCGCTGTCTGCCACGCGTAGCCCATACCAAGCACCACACCATAGGTAAAGAAAGCATTAAGCCCCATACCTGGTGCCAGCGCAACTGGTAGTCGGGCGTAGATACCCATGATGAAACAACCTACTGCTGCTGCTATACAGGTCGCTACAAATACAGCCCCTTTATCCATACCTGCATCGGCTAAGACGTTAGGGTTGACAAAGATAATATAGGCCATCGTCAAGAACGTGGTTATACCAGCGATGATTTCTGTTTTGATCGTGGTATTTTCACCATTAATCCCAAAATAGCGTTCAATTGCATTCATAAGTGTCGCCCCCGACTGGCTAATAAAAAGTCATCATTACCTAAAATTAAACATGACCTCAGCGAAAAAATAACGATGCCACAATAAGAATAATGTAGTAACAAAGCGTAACATATTAGACCAGTTATCTTACAAACTCAATCGTTGATAATATCTATCTCGTACAAAATAGGATTTTTAGAGACTTCAAGACTATTGGTCAGAAAAGCCACATGAAAAGCTATATATAGTCATGTTGCCCTATGCTATTTGAAAAACGACTTTCTATTCGTTATTAAGGTAATATTCGGTTTGAGTCATGAGTTTTAGGTGATAAGTGTTTGCTATGTCATTATTCATGTTATCCAACTAGCTATTGAATGAATCAGTAGCAGCCTAACCAAATAGTCGTTTAACACATTAATAATGACCTTTCTCTCATTTAGAAGTAAACTAGGGGGTTATTATACCGATACCTAAATCGCGATACTTACTGTTGCAGCATTTTTCTAAGCACAGTTACAAATTTTAGTGAAGAAACGTGCTGCGTATTAAATAATAAAGAGTAAATAGTGTTTGTTTAGGGGTTGTCTGGTTCGGATATCACTATTCCAGCCAGCTGTTATCAATTATTCGTGAGTCCATTACATGCCTGAATCATTAAATATTGTCGATCTTATTACCCAAGCCAGTCTATTGGTGCAGATTGTGATGGCACTATTGTTATTAGCCTCTTTACTCAGTTGGGTTATTATCTTTCGCATGAGTGCGCGACTTGGTACAGCCAAAAATTTTGATCAACAATTTGAGACTTGGTTTTGGTCAGGCGAAGACTTGGCCAAACTATATCAAGGCATTCAGGGTTCTCCTGATCGTCAGGGGCTAGAGCAGATTTTTTATGTGGGCTTTTCAGAATACCTAAGAATGCATAAAAAGCGTCAACCTAAAGACGATATTATCGATGGTGTTGAACGCAAGCTACGCGTGGGCTTAGGTCGTCAGCAGCAATTGCTCGAGTCAGGACTGACGACGCTAGCCAGCATTGGCTCCGTTGCTCCGTACATCGGACTGTTTGGTACAGTATGGGGCATCATGAATGCCTTTTTGGGACTGTCTCAAACTGAGCAAGCTACCCTCGCCTCTGTCGCTCCCGGTATCGCCGAAGCACTGATTGCCACAGCCATGGGTTTGTTTGCCGCTATCCCTGCGGTATTGGCATACAACCACTTCACAGCAAAATCGAGCCGACTATATGACTCGCGTGCCTTATTTTGTGATGAGATGACAGGCATGCTACAGCGTGAGACCAGCGTACAAGCGCCTATTAGTAAAGAAACCCAAGTTAATGCAGGTCAGGTGACAGGGCTATGAAACCAAACCCCTACGGCCGTGAGAAAAAAGCCCTTAATGCAGAAATGAACGTCGTACCTTACATTGACGTCATGCTAGTGCTACTGGTGATATTTATGGTGACAGCCCCGATGCTGATTACAGGTGTCGATGTTGATCTGCCAAAAGAGCAGACCAATACTATGAGTCAAAGCCAACTACCTGTGATTGTTTCTTTGACTGATAAAGGTGATATTTTTATCAGTTATGAAAGCAATGTCGACGTGCCTGTAAGTGAGCCTGAGCTGATTAATACATTATCTAACCTGCAGTCTCAGAACGATAATAGTAATGCTGAGCCAGTACAGGTGATGATCAATGCTGATCAAAACAATCAGTACGGTGCCATCATGACGCTCATGGCGACTTTGCAACAAGCAGGTATCGAAAAAGTTGGATTATTGACTGGCGCACCACTACCTACGCCTTCTTTATAGTGATAAGCGTCCTTTAGTAAATGTCTTATATCATAATAGCCAATCCTAGTAATCAATCTGACAAATCACGTTCATGAGTATCCTTACCATGCATAATGCTCCTGCCGTCTATGTACCTACCGAACCAGAAAGCAACGGGCTAACACTGCCAACGTTGCTAAGCTTGCTGGCGCATGGCCTTGTTATCGGCATACTGGTTTACAACTATCAAACCACTGAAGTTGTGACTGCTGGTAGTATCGAAACAGTCATGGTATCTCCTGAGCAGCTTGCTGAAATGCAAGGACAAATATTGGCCAACCGTGCAGCAGCCAGTGCGATGCAGATGGATAGTAGCACTAGCGACTCGTCCAGTAGTGCTCAACCAGAAGTGTCTGGCAGTAGCGTTAGTGCGCAAAATCCAAGTCAGTCAAGCTCTCAGCGCGTGCCTGTATTTACACGATCTGAGGAGCCAGCTGGTCAACCCATACTGATGAGCGAAGACCATCAACAACGTCTGCTTGAACAAAATCAAGAATATGAGCGCAAAATGGCTGAGTGGGCAGCACAATTAGATGAATCCGCCATGGAAGAGCTTGACCAAGTTGATCAAAGCAAACGTGATCAGCTCATAGAAGAACAAAAGAGACTGGGAGAGTTTCGTCAAAAGCAAAACAATCCACCAAAGATAAAACGTCCCACTGCTAGCGATCGCAATATTGAGATTGATACTGCTGGCTCTGGCAATGCAGGGAAAACCTTTAGCCTATCAGATGGGCAGTCTACTATGTCTGGTGATACGTCAACCTCTAGTACGTCCAAGGGCAGTAGTCGTTCTGCATCCAATGGCAGTCGCGGTGCTAGCAACAGCGAAATCATCAATTTAATCAAGCGCAACTATACGCCGCCTACTGCTGCGCGAGGCTCTACTCAACGTGCCACCCTGACCATCACTGTCAATGCAAATGGCGATGTGATCAATGTGACTGCCTCTGGACCTGATAGCACTGTCAACGAAGCGGCAAGACAAGCGGTACTCAATACTGGCAGCCTCCCGATTGATGCTGATGACCCCAAATACCCGACTTTTACCATACAGTTTAAAGGCAGCAATTAATCAGTTGCTAGGTTCTTGTAATATTGGTAACGTGACGTTAAGCGGCTTGTCTCGCATAGGTTGCTGCCTTATCTAGATGCTTGTCTCATTAAATAAAAAATGAATATCATACTAATTTTAGGAGCTCCATTTACTCATGCGTACCCACAAAAAACTACTAGTATCGTTACTCGCCAGCACTTCAGCATTGCTAATATCGCAAAGCGTGCTCGCTGCACCTGTTGTACTAGAGTTGGACTATGAGATTCCTGTTCAGCAAAACCAAGTCGCGTTTGTATCGTTTGCGGGTGACTCTGTCTTATCACCGATTATATTAAATGACTTGAGTAAAACTGAGCTAAAAGTAACCAATCAAGATCTACCGCAGCAGCCGCACAGTAGTAAAGAGCTGACAGGTACATTACCTGTTTGGCAAAGCATGGGCATACCGTATCTGGTCGTCGGTAGCACGCGTACCAATCGTGGCAAAATAATCACCGATTATGAAGTCATCGATGTCAAATCTGGTCGCGTGATAGAAGGCAAGCAAAGCCTAACCGCCGACAATAATAGAGAAAGTATGCGTTATGCCGGTCATGTCATCGCAGACAAAGTGTACGAGCTGATTACTGGTATTCCAGGGGATTTCTCAGGGCGCATTGCTTATATTGAAGAAACAGGAACTGGCAAACAAAAGATCTCTCGTCTCAAAGTGATGGACGCTGATGGCGAAAATGCTAGAACCATTACTGAAGTCGCAGGCTCTATTTTTTCACCAGCATGGTCACCTGATGGTAACCGTATCGCCTACTCAGTACAACGTGAAAAATCGTATCCCGTCATCTACGTGCAAAACGTCAGTGGTGGCGGCGCAACTGCCCTGACGCCTTTTTCAGGTAGCAACCTAAGCCCCTCGTTCTCTCCTGATGGCAGCAAGATATTATTCTCTAGCAGCTTTGAAGGTAGCGCTGATATCTATGAGATGAGCGCCAGCGGCGGTACACCTAGAAGGCTCACTAATTTACCGAGCAGTGAAGTACAACCAAGCTATGCACCAGACGGCAAATCTTTTGTGTTTGTCAGTGATAAAACTGGCTTTAACAAGCCGCAAGTCTATCGCTACGAGTTTGCCACAGGACAAACGACTAAAGTGTCAAACGGTGGTTATGCAACCAGTCCACAGTTTAGCAGTGACGGTACACAAATTGCCTTTTTAAGTGGACGCTCAGCGGCTATTATGAATAGTAATGGTGCTATCACTACCAATCTTGGCAATACAGGTATCGACGAAGCACCAAGCTTCTCGCCAAACGGTAAACGCGTGGTCTACGCATCGACCCAAGGCGGCAAAGGCGTGCTGACTATCAAGTCCCTCAATGGTGGCGAAGCGTTTGGTAAGTCAGGACAAGGCGTTATCCGCTCACCCGTATGGTCATCAAGCCCAAAATAACTGGTCGTCCACCAAAGTAGCAATTTTGGTTATAGTGGAATAAATATCAACCGTTAAGCAAAATTGTAAAAGCCCCAACCATAACGAATATGGTTGGGGCTTTTTTTGATTAAAAAACAGGAATAGAGAGGCCGATAGGTCTTAGTATTTATTTGTTCTCAATGGTCAACACCCCTCGTCTTTAATCTACCTTTCAATGTTACTTAACCCTCCCTCCTTCGTAACAAACCTGTAAACGCACTAGTACCAAAAAAAACATTGCAATGGCTTTTATTTTACCTATACCCTAAATAGACCTGACTAATTGGTCAGGTTGTTCAAATATTAGCCAACATATATTAGCTATTTTCATTACTTATCTTACAGACGGATGCGTACCCCTATTGTTTACATCGATAAAAAACAAGTCGAAGATTGGGTTAAAACTTTGATCTCGTGATCTACCACATTGTCTAATATCTACAGTCAAGCGGGTGCTAAGCAGTTATTTTAGGAGGAAACCACCATGAGTGAAAACATTCCAGCGAATACCGATTTACTGTATAGACTGCATGACCGTCCTACCCCCATCAAAGCATTTTTAGGTGCTATACAGCACGTACTTGCAGCGTTTGTAGGTATCATCACACCCTCTCTTATCATAGGCGGCACATTAGGTTTAGGAGAGCATATCCCCTACCTTCTCAGTATGTCATTGATAGTATCTGGCGTCGCAACCTTTATTCAGACTCGTAAAGTAGGCCCTATTGGGTCTGGCCTCATGGCATTACAAGGCACCAGTTTTGGATTTTTGGCAGCGGTACTGACAGCAGGGTTTGTGGTAAAAAACCGCGGTGGTGGTCCAGAAGAGATATTATCCGTTATTTTTGGCGTTTCATTTCTCGGTGCATTTGTTGAGATATTTTTGAGTCAATTTATCACCAAACTCAAATCTTTTATGAGCCCTATTGTTACAGGCTGCGTGATTGTCACGATTGGTTTGTCATTAACTAAAGTAGGTCTGACTGACTTAGCGGGCGGGTTTGGTGCTGAAGATTTTGGTAGTATTCCGAACTTACTTTTGGGCGGTGGTGTGCTGGCAAGTGTCGTATTGATTAGCATCATCAATAATAAAGTCATTCGCTCAAGCGCCATCTTTATCGGTTTGATGCTCGGCCTTATCGCTGCCGTATTTATGGGACGTATCGATTTTTCTCTGGTTTCTGAAGCGGCTTTTTTTACAGTGCCAATCCCTTTTAAGTATGGCTTTGGTTTTGATTGGCAGGCTTTTATTCCTATTGCCTTTATGTACATCATTACCAGTATCGAGACCTCAGGCGATCTGACGGCTACCTCAATGATATCAGGTGAACCGATCAAAGGCCCTCTCTATGAGAAACGCATCAAAGGCGGTGTACTAGGAGATGGTGTTAACTCTCTGATTGCGGCGATATTCAATACCTTCCCTGTGACAACCTTTAGCCAAAACAACGGTGTGATCCAAATGACGGGTATTGCCAGTCGCTACGTGGGTTTCTATGTTGGCGGCCTCTTATGCCTGATGGGGCTATTCCCTGTCCTTGGTGCTATTTTTACGCAGTTACCGAAGCCTGTCGTTGGCGGCGTCACGCTACTGATGTTTGCGACGGTAGCGACTGCTGGTATTCGTATCTTATCTACCGTGCAATTCACGCATCGTAATGTCTTAATCATTGCCACCTCACTGGGTCTGGCAACGGGTATCGCCTTTGTCCCTGATGTACTGTCACAAACGCCCCAGTTCTTTCAGAATATCTTTGGCTCAGCGGTAACGATGGCAGGGATTGTGGCCATCACCCTTGATATGATTTTACCTCAAAACTATGGCATCGAGTTTGATACCAAAGCACAGCATGCAAAAGACAAATTAGAACCAACGCAAGAAGTCGCTTAATGCTAAACACAAGCTAGGGCTGAACATATCGAAGTGTTTCGCCGTAAACGAGGTGCACAGAAAAATAGAAATAATCTGTGCACTTCGCTGATTAAGCACCTGACTTATTAAATAGGCACCCTGTCAAATAGGTACCTTGTCATTATTCAAGGCCACAGCCTTTTAAAATAAAAGGCACCAGAAAGTCTGCCGCACGTGCTTCATCTGCTGCGTCATACGCCGTCTTATCCATTAATCCAACGATTTCAATCTCGAATTCAGCATAACGTTGGGTAGTCGCCCAAATCAAAATCAGTAGTTGTAGAGGATCAGTAATCCCAATTTTTCCTTGCTTGTGCCACTCTTTCATTACCTGCGCTTTATCGTGTACCCACTCCTTCATCGTAGTGGACATAAATTCATGCAAATGCGGTGCACCACCGATGACTTCAATCGCAAACAACTTATGGCGACTTGGATTGACAAATGCCTGATGTAGCTTGGTACGGACGAATTTTTCGATGACTGTTTTTGGGTCGCTATCTACCGTCATAGTTACCAAGCCTTCGTTCCATTCTTGAATGATCGAACGCAGCACTGCCATGTAGAGGTTTTTTTTATTTTTAAAGTAATAGTGGACATTGGCTTTGGGTAAGCCTGCCCTATCGGCAATGCCCTGCATCGTAGCGCCGCGATAGCTTTGGAGCACAAACTCTTCTTCAGCTGCCGCTAAGATAAGCGCTTGATTCTGTGCGCGAATGGCTTGTTGGCTACGGTGCGAGGGCGTATCAGTCACTGAGGTTTCTTCCTTTTGATTGTTTTGAGTCATAGCAGTGGTATCTCACTCTAAGAGACAGGTTCGACAAAATAGTCGCTATATTTTGCTATGTATTATTATATAAACACATAGATTTGAGCAGCATAACCTGTTAAATAAAAATATTTCGCATAAAACAGTTGACCAATTAGTCAGGTTTTAGCAAAATGGGAACTGTAAATCAATTACGCCGTCATTAACTACCTCTTGCCAGACGTTTTAGACGGCCAAAATATCAGTGTTTCCTTAGCAAATCTGTTTCATATTGTCAGTTCACTATAACTTGAAATTACGCAAAGCGTATATAAGCGCCAAAGGTTTGACTACGAACACATAGATTACTGGCTTTTGATTTTAAGCCAATTAATAGCTGCTAGCTTAATCAAATCATCCATAAAGCTGAAACAGCCGCTGCTTATCAAGATTACTACTTATACCTATAAGTTTATGCAAATAATCATAAGGTATAAACCTCTATCAAACATTTATCGCCCGATACAGATAGCGGGCTACCCTATTAGAAAAGGATGTCATCGTGAGCTTAACCTTAGCGCAATTCAACGATTTATCACAAGAAGTCGCCATCGCCCAGTTAGTGACTTGCTGCACCAGTAAAAGCTGGGCCTATAAGCTTGCAGACGCCCGCCCTTTTGCAGACGTTGATGCACTGCTAGCAAGTAGCGACGCTATCTGGAACAAAGTGCAAAATGATGAGGCTAACTTATTAGAAGCGTTTGATGGGCATCCGCAAATCGGCAATGTGGCATCTCTAAAAGAAAAATATCGCAACACACAAAGTAGCGCCGCACATGAACAATCAGGCGCTAACGATGCAGCAGATGAAGTCCTCGAAGCACTTGCCAAAGGCAATCGAGACTATCTCGATAAATTTGGTTTTATTTTTATTGTCTTTGCGACGGGCAAAAGCGCACAGCAAATGCTGGATCTGTTATTAGCGCGCCTGCCTAATGATCGTGCTACTGAACTGGCAAATGCAGCCGCTGAGCAAAATAAAATTACGCGTCTACGTTTAACTAAATTACTAGGTAATGCTGAGACAACCAAATAGTAGTCGCAAAGTTAGACTAGCATTTTCACCCGATTTATATTTCTCACAAATTTAAAGGAAGCATTATGTCTGCCACCCTATCATCACATATCTTAGACACTCATCTTGGCAAACCTGCGGCTGATGTCGCCGTTACCTTACACCGCGTACAAGACAATGGTGTCGCCACATTACTAGCGCATGGTACAACCAATAGTGATGGCCGTGTCACACCAGACGCTTGGCAGTTTGATACAGCTATCGATAGCACAGAGCGTCAGCTAAATATTGGCCGCTATACCGTAACGTTCGATACTCAGTCTTATTTTGATGCTCAGCAGCTGACAGCATTTTACCCGCAAGTGGTTATCGACTTTGTAGTAAACGATGCCAGTCATTATCACGTGCCGCTTCTGCTTAGTGCGCACGGTTATAGCACCTATCGCGGATCGTAGCTCTAGCGTTGTTTAGCTCTCTGCTTTGTTATTAGTTTTCAAGAAATACTATCAAAAGAAATTACCAAGACATTTTATTAAGACACTGTCATATTAAAGGACATTTATTACATGGGCGCCTATCTTCTCGAATGGTTGAGTTTATTTTTCCGCTGGTTTCATGTTATCGCTGGGGTAGCATGGATTGGTGCATCGTTTTATTTTGTGTGGCTAGATCTAAGCCTACGCAAACCGCCACAGTGGAAAACAGACAAAGGCATTTCGGGTGATCTTTGGGCCGTCCATGGTGGCGGGTTTTATGAAATTGCCAAATACAAACTCGAACCCGAAGAGATGCCAAAGACGCTACATTGGTTTAAGTGGGAAGCTTATACCACTTGGCTGACGGGTGCGGCGATGATGTCTATCGTCTATTATGCCAATGCAACTGCCTACCTAATTGACCCAAGCAAAGTACCTTTTACCAGTATCGGTGCCATTGCCACCAGCTTGCTTTTCTTGTTTGGTAGTTACTTCATTTATGAAGTGATCGTGCGCAGTCATTTGGGTAAAAACGCGTTTATCTTTAGTACGCTAATTTTTATCTTACTGGTCATCGCGAGCTGGGGTTCTTATCAGCTGTTTAGTGATCGCGCCTCATTTATACATATCGGTGCTATTTTGGGCACGGTGATGGTAGGTAACGTATTCTTCGGTATTATGCCGGCTCAGCGTGCGCTCGTTGATTGTGTGCGGCGCGGCGAAAAACCGGGTAAAGAAGTGGCTGAATTGGCATTACAAGCCAAAAACCGCTCACTGATGAATAATTATTTTACCCTACCGCTGATTTTTACCATGATCAGCAACCATTACCCAATGATGTATGCTCATGAGAAAGGTTGGTTGGTATTGGTCTTCGTCGGTATCATTACCGCGACTGCCCGTCATTACTTTAACCAAAAGCATTTGGGTCATAAAAAACCACGCTACTTGGTTATTCCAGCCGTATTAACCGTATTATTAATTATTTGGATGCGACCTGAGCCTATTGAGCCAGCACCTGCAATGCCTGCTTCTGCCTCAGTAGCACCTACGACAACTGATAGCACCCCCATAGCTACAAGCACGACTACTGACTCAAGCACTGATACCGTTGCTAATGCTAATAACAGTATTAGCACTGATGCAGCTACTGCTGAAGCCGTACCCGTGAGCGCGTCAGCAGATGACGCTATGATGAATGTCGTGCATACGCGCTGTAGTACTTGTCATGCGGTACAACCGACGCAACAAGGCTTCGCCGCGCCGCCAGCAGGTATTATTTTGCAAACACCAGAAGACTTAAAAATTCATAAAGCGAAAATCGTCACTGCGGTACAGACTGGCTATATGCCGCTTGGTAATATTACTCAGTTGACTGATGCCGAGCGCCAACAGCTCGTAGCCTATGCATCATCACTTTAATTTGTGATAAAAAATAACTGTCCTTTACGAGCAATATTTTAATAAATATCTAAGGCTCTAAGAGATATAGGAATATAGATAATGAGCAAAAAAATTACCAGTGACTTTGATCTGAGCACGTATCCCCGCGACCTAAAAGGCTATGCTGGCAATCCACCAAAAGCGAACTGGCCAGGTGGCGCAAAAATCGCCGTACAGTTTGTATTAAATATCGAAGAAGGGGCAGAAAATAGCGTCATCCATGGCGATGGTCAATCAGAGCGTTTTTTGTCTGATATTTTGGGCACACCAGAATTTAACAACCGTCACCAGTCTATTGAATCTGCATTCGAATACGGTAGCCGTGTCGGTATATGGCGTGTATTAGATGTCTTTAAAGATTATGGTATTCCTATAACCACGTTTACCTGTGCCGCCGCTGCTGAAAAAACACCGCATATTATCGAGCGTGTATTAGAAGACGGTCATGAGATTGCCAGTCATGGTCTACGCTGGATCACTTATCAGGATATGTACCGTGAAACGGAGCGCGAACACATTCGCTGTGCCACCCAAATATTTCAACGTATGCTCGGTGGTCAACCTCTCGGCTGGTATACAGGACGTGATAGTCCAAATACTCGTGAACTGGTCGCCGAGCAAGGCGGCTATACCTATGACTCTGACTCGTACGGTGATGAGTTACCGTATTGGCTCAATGTAAAGGTCCAAGACGGCAATGTCATCACGCGCAAACCACATTTGGTCATACCTTATAGCCTCGAGACCAATGACATGCGTTTTTCGTCTAGCCCAGGGTTCACTCATGCCGAACCATTTTATCAATATCTAAAAGACAGCTTTGATACCTTATACGAAGAAGGCGCACACACCCCTAAAATGCTGACTATTGGCTTGCATTGTCGCATTATCGGACGTGCAGGACGCATCAAAGCGCTAAAGCAGTTTTTGCAATATATCACCAGTAAGCCTGATGTATGGATATGCCGCCGTGATGATATCGCTAAACACTGGTACGAAAACCATCCTGCTACGTCAGACAACACTGCTAACTGGATGTAAGCTAGGCTATCGTCCTAGTACTCATTCTACTTAGCTGAGCACGTGCTAATGAGCATAGATTAATAAATAAGATAAGCCATACGTTATTAATACACACCATTATTGAAAAAGGAATCATTGTGAGTCAAAACACTTCAGAAGTTGGACAAATTATCTCCGCAAATAATCTACCTGATGCCCTGCCAGCATTTACCAAAAAATCAAACGTCGCTGACAGTCGCTTGGGGGCGAAATCACTATTCGCCACCGACGATTTTTTTGCGGATAAAAGCCGTATTCTAAATCCTGATGCACCTATCTTTGTCGTGGGTAAATTCGATGACAACGGTAAGTGGATGGATGGCTGGGAAACTCGTCGCAAGCGCCACTTGGGTTACGATTATTTAGTTATCCAGCTTGCTCGCCCAACCAAAATTGCTGGTCTTGATATTGATACCAGTCACTTTACGGGTAACTTTCCCTCTTCAGCTAGTGTCGATGCCTTGTACGCGCCCGAGCTGCTGCAGCAAGATGAAGCTGAACTTACTAGTCTAAGCAAAGAAGATTGGGACAATAAAAATTGGCAGGCGCTAGTAGGTATGACCCCGCTGCAAGGGCACAATCATGAGCTTATCGAGATTGATCATGGGCAAACGGTAACCCATATTCGTTTAAACATTTATCCAGATGGCGGCGTTGCCCGACTACGCGTTTATGGTGATATCCAACTTGATGCCAGCCTAAATACACAAGGCGAGATGCTTGACTTGGCAGGCGCATTAAATGGTGGTCGTGCGATTGCTAGTAACGACGCGCATTTTGGTGCGGCTAGTAATTTACTACTACCAACTAAAGCGCCTAATATGGGTGATGGTTGGGAGACTCGTCGTCGCCGTGAGCCAGGCAATGACTGGTGCATCATTGCGCTAGGTCAAGCAGGTATCGTTGATTCCATCGAGATAGATACTGCTCACTTTAAAGGCAATTATCCTGATAAGGTCTCGATCCAAGCCGTCTACTCACCAAATACACCAGAGCAAACTTTAGTAACTCAGAGTATGTTTTGGGAGACTTTGCTTGCACCACAAAAAACCAACGCTGACGACGTTCATACTTTTAGTAAAGATAAGCTTAAGATAGACCAACCTATCACGCATATTCGGGTCAATATCTTCCCAGATGGTGGTATTAGCCGTGTTCGCGTGCATGGCAAAATTGCTGAGGGTGATACTGGTACTGACAGTAAAGAGGCAAAATAATGAGTGTCACTCTAACGGCTAAGCCTTTGACTAAGGCAAACTTTGCCCCCTATGGCTCGGTCATCGAGCGCTATAGTATTGATGAGCAAACCGCTGACAATACTTATGAGATCAATAACGGCTATGCGGTTCGTCATCATGCACTTGCCGAAAGTAAACTAGACGGTGGCACAGTTGGTATGAGTATCTTTCGGGCCAAAAAACGTGAGAACCCGATTGCGCTCTCGATCATGGAATACCATCCGCTTGGAACACAGGCGTTTGTATCTATGGAAGGCCAAGATTATATTGTCGTCGTTGCTAAAGCTGGTATGTCGCCGCAATCGCCTGATGACTTAGTAGTGTTTTATGCGAAATCTAATCAAGGTGTACAGTACGATGCTAATGTCTGGCATCACCCTCTACTCGCGCTTGGGCGTGACAGTGATTTCTTAGTTATTGATCGTATCAATGGTGACGGTAACAACTGTCATGAGATAGATATTACTGACTGGCATGTGCTTATTGAACTAGCAGACGAGCACAACTAACCAGCTAATACGGCACGTACATTACAAACTAAAAGCCAGCTAATTCCTATTAGCTGGCTTTTTTGTGTTTAACAGATCGGCAAGTCTTATTTATATTGACTCAAAGGCGTTTTTATACAGCCCAAGTTGGGGCATACAAAGGTCCATTTTGGTGCTTTTCTTACGAGCTTTTTCGTCCAAAAGCACTGTTTTGTATATCCACTCAAATATATAGAAGCTACTTCTGATATTTAAGAAAAACTAAGCACTATTTTGCTTATTTTATACCCTAATAAGAGCAGATAAACGTAAAAGTCAGCAAATACTAGAAAGCATAGATTTTGGAGGCTCGTGGCATGATTATTGAATACTCTTTAGTGCTAAGCGTATAAAGGCTATTTACTCATTTCTACTCAAAAACAGAAACGGTCAATAGCACGCTTACTGTTAGCTGATAGTGACTTTCAAACAACAAAACCCATTTTATAAATTATCAAAGATACATTTAAGGTAATTAATATTCCATCGTATATAAAGGAGTTACATTTTGCATTTTGATTTACGAACGAGCCTACTCTCCACCTCTAAACTATCTGATCAGCAACCATTTATTCAAAAAAAATCTAGCCAAAAGATAGCTTTACTCAAACCTTTGTCGATGGCAGTTGTTGCTATCGCTGCTTTAGGTAGCATGTCGAACATCCATGCTAAGACCTTCTTTACTGATACGAGTGTCTCCGTACTTTACGGTGATGACTATGAACTTGTAGAAGACGGAGAGCTGACGACCGTCACATTAGAGCATGCTTCTGCGCACGACTGGGGCGGCGTGTTCTTCTTTGTCGATCGAAACCAAGGTGCCGATGACATTGAAAACAATAGATTTAGAGAAACTTATGGTGAGCTGTCTCCTACATTCAAAATAGCAACTTTTAATGACAGTTTTATCAAGCAGGTTAATTTAGCCGCTACTTATGAATTTGGTTCGAACAGTACTGGCTTTGACCAAGATAATTATCTGGTTGGTATTGGTGCAGATCTCAATGTCCCTATTCCAGGAATGAAGTTTGCGTCGGCTACTTTATATCATGCTTTCAATGATAATACTGACGATGATCAGCAAATTACCTTAACCTATGGTTGGGAACGCAACAACTTCGTGGTGGATGGTTTTATAGATTATTCATTTAATAATGATGACATTGAAGATAATATTCATATTAATCCGCAAATTAAATACAACTTACAAGAAGTGCTCGGTATTGATAACCGTTTAGAAGTCGGTATGGAGTATAGCTATTGGAAAAATAAATACGGTGTTGATGGCGTAAATCAAAACTCTCCTAGTGCGTTGGTAAAGTTCCACTTTTAATACCAAATAGAAACCCTCTTGGCAGAAATAAACCCTTGTTCCAACTATATAGGAACAAGGATTTATTTTTTATATCTGAAAGAAGTCTCACTTATTTTCAGATTTAGATACACCTATAAAGTTGATTTACGATAGCGACTTACGCCTGCGATGACTGTCTGATCAATTACTCTATCATCACCCAGCATCATTAGTACAAACAACTGCTCTTCCAGTGTCTTGGTCTGCGCCATACGTCGCTCAAGCAATTCCGTTGCACCCATATCGATGAACACAAAATCCGCTTCTTTATTTGGCATAAAGTTACCGATTTTATTGTCCAATAATAGCGACTGGGCATTACCCAGCGTAATTTGGTATAGCCCTTGATGAGCGGATAACTGATTGCTTTGTAGTTGTTGAATTTTATACGCTTCTGACAGAGTCGTCAGCATCGACAGACTCGTCCCTGCCCCAACGTCAGTGGCGATACTGACACCGGTATAACTTAACGTTTTGGGTAAATTAAATAGTCCACTACCCAAAAACAGATTGGACGTCGGACAGTGTGATATTTGTGTACCAGTCGCGCGCAGACGCTCATACTCAAATATTTCAAGGTGAATACCATGTGCCAAGGTGGTGCGGCGACCCAGTAATCCCATCGTATCATAGACATCAAGATAGCCTTTATGATTGGGATACAGTTGTTTCACAAAGGCAATCTCATCATGATTTTCTGCTAGATGCGTTTGCAGATAAACACTCTCGTAACTGGTATACAGCTCACCTGCCATTTGTAGTTGCTTGGGTGTCGAAGTAATAGCAAACCTTGGCGTAATCGCTACATGCTGACGTCCGCGCTCATGCCAGTTATCAATGATGTTTTGGGTATCTCGAATGCCTTGCTCAGCAGGCACACATAGCTGCGCAGGCGCATTTTGATCCATCAGTACATTACCTGTGATCATACGAGTATTGAGCTTGTGGCTTTCCGTAAAAAATGCGTTCACTGATTCAGGATGACTGGTAGAAAACACCATGGCACTCGTCGTACCATTAGCAAGCAGTTGGTTTAAGAAGAACTGCGCCGTATCATGTGCTACTTTTGGATCGCCAAAATTGGCCTCGGTGACGAAAGTATAATTATTAAGCCAATCAAGTAATTGCTCACCGTAAGCAGCAATCATATCTATTTGCGGATAATGCACATGGGTATCAATAAAGCCTGGCATGATTAACTTATCGCGATAGTCGTGCACTTTGACTGCTGGCTCACCCTCTTCATTGGAATACTTTGACAGTATAGTTTCACTACGACCATACTCTATAATGCACCCTGTCACATCATCTACGACAAGCGCACCATCAGCGATATATTCAGGATAAACCTGTACATCTTCAATCACTGGTAGCAACGTAATGTCTCGTTCCACAGCTAATGTCTGTGAATGATCAGAGGTTGCACGCTCAGTACGATCGCTTTCGGTCAAATAGTGCAGCAGTCGAGCTTGATAGATATGTATGGTCATTCGTAGATCTCACAATGGCTTGGTAGTCCTGAGCGTTTTGATAAATAGTACTGAGCGCTTTAATGATTTGATAAAAAGTATAAAATATATATGAAGTGAGCCGTTCAAAGAGTAGCCTGATGATACTTCTGTAGGAGCTGTGCCACGATAGAAATCGCCACCGCCATCGGCTCTTTTCCGCCAATTTGCAATCCAATTGGCATGACCAACTGATTGACCAGTTGCTCACTGTAGCCACGCTGAATCAAGCGATCTCTAAAACGCTTGGCTTTGGTTGCCGAGCTAATGCAACCTACGTAAGGTGTCGAGATATCTGAGCATTTATCATGTAATGCGCTCATGTCAGAAATAGTATCTAATGCCGCCCGCACTAACTCAAAATCAACACTATGGTCATGAGTCATAACCAGAATAAAACGCTGACCACCCTGCTCGATAAATGGGCGCACAAAATCTACAGGCTCATCATCGATATGCGGACGGATATGTGCTGGTAAGTTATAAAGTTTGGATTGATTAGTAGTAGGTTCATCAACTAAGTAACGCTTAAACATCTCTGGGCGACTGTCCACCCAATCTACCTGACAAGGTAGCTCAGCGAGGATGCTCATTAGCGCTGATGCTACATGTCCTGCACCAAACACTAGTACTGACATCGGTGGCGTCACGTTAAAGCATTCGAACATAACGGTGACGCTACCACCGCAACACTGTGCCAACTTTGCACCTAGCGGGTAGTGCTTGGTGTAGACAGCATCACGGCGCACCGCTTTAGAAGGTACTGATGCGCTTTCACTGTCAGTTTCAGCGACTTTTGGTTTTACTTCTTTTGATACCGTTGCCGCTATTTCACCATTCAATAGCTGCCGTGCCGTATTGACAACGTCGTGCTCTAGACCGCCGCCGCCTAGCGTATCCACGATGCAATCTTGCGTGACAATCATTTTTGCCTGTAGCGCTCGAGGAGCAGATCCATTTATGGCTACGACTGTCGCCAACACGTGAGCGATACCTCGCTGCTGATATCGCGATAGACCTTCATACCAGATCACTGGCGGTGCTAACGACTCATTCACTGTGCGCAGGACCTCTTGCCCCTGCTACATTTGGATGCTCTATCGCGTTAGGCTGGTCATCGGCTTGTTTACCTTCGACTTCCTTTGGATCGATATCTTTGGCATGACGTACGTCTTGTGGCATTGCTTTTTCGTTGTAAAGGTCACTGTTCTCTTCTGCGCCTTTTACTAAACTATCAACCGTATCTGTGTCGGCTTCAGTTGTTAAATCCCACGACGTGCCTTGCATGCGCATCACTGCTTTTAATACCGCTTCTGGCGTCGCAGGCATGGTCAGCTCTGGATTCTTTTTATACTCACCGAGACTTGCGACGGCATTGTTGAGTGCGCACCAGACACTGGCTGCCAACATAAACGGCGGTTCTCCAACGGCTTTAGAGTTATAGATAGTTTGTTCTTCGTTTTTGCGGTCGTATAATTTGACATTCCACTGCTTAGGTAAGTCATGCGCAGTTGGAATTTTATAGTTGGCAGGACTGTCAGATGCGAGCTTTCCTTTATCATTCCAGATCAGCTCTTCTGCTGTGAGCCAACCCATGCCTTGCACAAAACCGCCCTCAATTTGACCGATATCAATGGAAGGGTTAATCGACTGCCCTGCATCATGTAGCACGTCACAGCGCAGCACTTTGTACTCCCCTGTCAGCGTATCAATCTCAACCTCAGCGCAGGCGGCACCTAGCGCAAAGTAAAAGAACGGACGACCCCATGCTTTAGAGCGATCATAAAATATCTTTGGCGTTTTGTAGTAGCCAGTAGACGACAGACTGATACGATTCTGGTACGACAGCTGAATCATCTCAGCAAAAGTTAGAGTTTCTTTATCACCGATATAGACATGGTTATTTTCAAAACGTATGTCTTCTTGTGCCACTTTAAAATGCTCAGCTGCAAATTCAACGATGCGCGCTTTGATGCTCAAGCAAGCATTTTGCGCCGCTTTACCGTTGATATCGGTACCTGATGACGCAGCAGTTGGTGAGGTGTTAGGTACTTTATCTGTACGCGTCGCTGATACCTTGACCGTATCCAGATCCACATCGAACTCATTGGCGACGATCTGGGCGATTTTGATATATAGTCCTTGCCCCATCTCTGTACCGCCGTGATTGAGATGGATACTGCCATCGGTATAAATATGTACCAGCGCACCTGCCTGATTGAGCGTCTGCACGGTAAATGAAATACCGAATTTGACGGGCGTTAGCGCGATGCCTAAACGCTTGTCACTGCCTTCAGCAGCAGCTTTTTGATTGGCTTGTATGATTTGCTGACGGCGATTGTCATAATCGCAATCTTCTGCCAGTGTGCTCATGATGGTCGCCAAATCAAAGTGCTCAATGGTCTGACCATAATGCGTACTTTGACCATCTTGATATAGATTGGCTAGGCGCACTTGCAGTGGATCTTGACCCAAGGTATAGGCGATATGATCCATCATATATTCAGCCGTCATCAGCCCTTGTGGTCCACCAAACCCGCGATAGGCTGTATTGGATACCGTATGGGTCTTGCAGCGATGACCTGCCACATGAGCCGCTGGATAATAGTAGGCATTATCACAGTGGAACATCGCTCTGTCGACAATGGCATCAGACAGATCTGGCGCGTAACCGCACAAACCAGCCAATTGCATATCGACGCCTAGTATACGACCCGACTCATCCAAGCCAACCTCATAGCGATTGGCAAACTCATGACGCTTACCGGTCACAACCATGTCGTCTTGACGGTCTAGACGCATACTGACAGGAACGTTATGGCGCTTGGCAATGATACCGCACAGACAAGCCCATGCCGCGGCTTGCGTTTCTTTACCGCCAAAACCGCCGCCCATACGGCGCACGACCGTATTGACCGCATTGAATGGCAAGTCTGTCACTTCAGCGACGAGCTGCTGCACTTCGCTTGGATGCTGCGACGACGTGTATACCTCTAGCCCGCCATCATCACACGGCACCACGTAAGACACTTGCCCTTCAAGATAAAAGTGCTCTTGCCCGCGCATGTGAATATGACCTTCGATGCGAACTGGTGCGTTCTCAAGCGCCGTCGCAGCATCGCCACGCTTCATAAAATGACTCGGACGCACAAAAAACTCTTGCTCTAGCGCCTTATCAATACTCAGCACCGCTGGCAATGGCTCATATTCAACCACGGCTTTGGTAGCCGCTTTTTTGGCGGCACGGTGACTGCTCGCCACCACTACAAATAGCGTCTGACCGACATATTCTGTAATGTCATCTACCATCAGTGGCTCGCCATCGAACACCGCACCGATATCCGTTTGCGCAGGTAAATCCTGGAAACTTAAAACATCTACCACCCCATCAGCCTCTCTAACAGCGCTCAAATCCATACTCAGGACACGTGCATGAGCATGGCTGCTCTTGCCGACTGCTAGATGTAGCGTACCTTGTGGTTTTGCAATATCATCCACATAAGTCGCCGTCCCCATCACATGACTGATCGCACTATCATGCTTGGCCGAGGTGCCAATTTTGTTTTTTGGCGGACGCACACGGCGGATACTATAACTGTCGAATAAGGACGAATGATGGCTCATGGCAAGTCTCTTCTATTAATACGCTTTTATTGATGCTCTTTTTTTGGCAAATATAACGATAAGGCGGTATTAGCAATTTACAACTCTGCTAATTAAGCAGTCTCAGTCTGTCTACCTGCTACCAACTGCTTACCGCACTTCACCAGCAGACGCTGTACCACATGTGAGCGATATTCACGGCTGGCTCTAACATCAGTCATAGGGGTAACGTCTGCAGACAAAACTTGTGCTGCTTGCTCAAAACTCGCAATTTCAGCCGCTTGCCCAATGAGCGCTTGCTGACAGGTTGTGGCCAATAATGGTATGGCAGCCATTCCGCCAAGTCCAAGCCTTGCATTCTCTATCGTCATGCCATCTGCTGATATATCAATTCGCGCAGCCAATAGACACGCTGAAATATCATCCTCATAACGTTTGCTAATTTTATGAATAAATAAGTGCTGATTGTCATGCATCAGAGGAATATGGATAGCGACTACGTAACTGCCTGCTTGCAGTTTGGTCTTTTTATAATCTAAGAAAAATTCTGATAAAGGTATGATTTCATCTATATAAATCGAATCGCTATTATCCGATTCTGCACGATTAGGCGCGCAATGACGAAGATGAATTGACGCATCTAACGCCAATAAAATCGGTGGTAAATCACCAATCGGCGACGCGTTGGCTATATTGCCACCGATGGTGCCCATATTACGAATTTGCGGAGAAGCAATACGCTCAAATACTTGCGCAAAGCTTGGAAAATACTGCTCAAGCACAGGCAACATCTGCTGATAGCTCATGCCAGCACCTAATACTAGTGATTGGCTAGAAGCTTGCTCATTATCTGACTCTTGACTGTTTGAGTCAGACTTTGCGTCAAGTAATGACCATGATTTTAGTGCCTCGACACCTGAAAGCTGGATAATGACCTCGTGATCAACCAAATGCTGGGTTACACTCAATCCCAAATCCGTACCGCCTGCCCAAATCGTAGCCTGCGGATAGGCCGCTAATACTTGGTTAAGCTCATCTAGTGACTTGGGCATATATAACTGTCGCCCAGCATCACTGATTGCAGGGGCAATCGCTTTCAGCTCTTCATTCTTTAATTCAGTTGGCACATTTGTAGAGACTGCTGATTCCTTTGTACTGTTCATCGCATTTGTCGCGAGACTGATCGTCAAGTCTTTCACCGCCGACTGCTCCGCCTCTCTCTGCTGACCGATATTGCTCATCAATAGGCCCGCCTCGATAATCGGTCGATAACCTGTACAGCGGCATAGATTGCCAGAGATTGAAGCAACCACTTCATCATAGCTTAATTGCTTGGTATCATTCTGACTTGCTATTTCTTGACTTGTCTGCATACGATTGTTTTCGTAAACACAAGCCAGCGACATCACAAACCCAGGCGTACAAAAACCGCACTGTGACCCATGACATTCAACCATCGCTTGCTGTGCCGGATGCAGCAAAGCACGTTCTGGGTGATGTTCTGGATTATCTGCTAAATAAGAAGCCGTCATCAGATGATGACCATCCATGAGCGACACTAGCGTAATGCAGGAGTTGACTGTATAGAACGGAGGCGTCACATTTTTTTCGTCGCCATTTCCATCATTAAGCGCTTGCTGGCTAGCGTTAGGTAGGCGCTGAACCATAACCGTACAAGCTCCGCAATCACCACTACCACAGCCTTCCTTCGTATCCGTTTGGCCTTCATGCAATCGTAGATACTCAAGCACCGTCGTATTAGGGTTAAGCTGGGTTAGCTCGTGGCGTTTCCCATTTAAGTAAAAACTAATCATAGCAAGACTCGGCTAAAATAAAATAATGAAGATAAGCATAAGGCTTTTGACGGCTTAAATGCTGAACGTAAGCACTTGGTTTACATCATGCTGCAACCGTTCAAGTACGGTTATTCTGTTTTATTCGCTGATACATTCTTAAGAGATAAAAAAATCAGCACATCGTGCTTTTTAATATCAGGTAAGCTGGTTGCAAATATCAGCATTCATCGAACAATCTTGTTAGAAAACTCGTACTATAGGATACTTGACTATTTGGTCAGCTTTCAACATATTATCATTATTCTTATTTATAACACAACCCGTTAAAATGCCTATAGATACTATCAAACAGTTGGCGAATAATTGGCAAATAACTTCAATTTTAGGAATAACTATACGTTTTGTAGACTTTATTCACTGCTCAGCTACTCAATATTAGACATTGTTTTCATAAGTAGCTTTAATTTTATATATGACAAATCAAACGAAGCGTTAGATAAGCCATACTATAAACAGCGAGATAGCCTGCGTAAAAACAGTACCGAATACATATATCGCCTTTAAACTGCTATCAGCAGCTGATTTTTATATATAATGTCTGCAAATAAGCCTGACTCTTCACTGTTGTGACTTCTAATGATAAATAATCGTGACATATCGTTGGGCTAAAATCGTTTTTGAGATATTACTATGAAGTCATTTGCCTTTACCTATTTGCTAATAGCAACGATGCTGTTAGGAGGTTGTCAATCATTTCAATTCGTTGACAGTCCTATCCCCGTGAAGCCTGCCCCTACTAAGCTTGTTGCTCAATAAAAGCCTAGCGCTTAATAGCACTTATCGTTCAATAAAAACTGGCACAAAAAAAAGCAGACATCGATAATGTCTGCTTTTTTATTTGATTGCTCTGTCGGTTCTAGCTGTTTTTAAGGTTTAGTGTCAGCTGGTTGATGCTTAATAATCGTTTTGGCTAGATGATCACCAAACCAAATAGCAGTATTAATATCTCCTGAACCTGGTGTCTCTTCAGGTGGCCCATCAAGCGACTGAGTCATTAATCCCAAAAAGCTAGACAGACGGTTCAAATCATGACTCTCATGACCTGTCGGCATCAATGGCAGACCAATCCAATTCATACCATGTTGCATCGCATATAGAGAAATCTGCTGCAATACAGCAAGTTTATCACCGCTCAGGCCGCCCGAATTGGCAAACGCTGCTGCCCATTTACCCTCCCATTTACGATGATACCAACGCTTAGAAGTCTCATCCATAAAGGTCTTAAACTCAGCCGTCACGCTACCCATATACACTGCGCTGCCGAAAACCAGCAAATCTGCCTGATCTAAGTAGTCCCAATCAACATCATAAACATCGACAGCCTTGGCTTGCGCGGCTGGCAATTGCTGATGCGCACCTTGTACTATCGCCTCAGCGACACGCTTAGTATGACCATAATTACTATGGAAGATAACAGCGATTGAGACATTAGGCGTGTTATCAGTAGGTGTAGAGGTTTCAGACGATTTAGCAGGTGTATTCATACGTACTCTAATAATAAATAATTGGTTGAATATAAAACTTATAAAATATTGGATACTTAGCCACAGTCGATAGCTAGTGACTTCACTTTCACTGATAAGTACTTATCGATAGCTCAGGCTCTTAAGCTTTCAAACGATACAACAGAATCAAGCAACGCTTCTTTTAATCAATTTAACTGGTAGAAACATCAATGGTGATGGAGCAATCGCATAGTCCTTGATTGCACTGTTTATAACTACATAGTCTTTAATTACATAGTCTCTATACGTCAGCGTATACATACCAGTATATATGCGATGAACTTCATTGAATTCAAGTCCATTGTATCAGACGTATTTTTGTTTTTAAGTTATTTATTAAAGTCTGACTAATCAGACCATATATACTTTTAATATATTTTGTATAAATAAGTCAGTCACATTAACTAATAATATGACACAAACAAATTCCCGATACCTAATAAACCTATAATTATCAGCAGTATAGACAACTATTAATATCAGCTCATATACACAACGGTTTATTTATTCCATATCATCATATACTAATTCTATTTCTTCTAATCTCTCCGTATTTACATTAATGACAATAGGATTATGATGTACCGCTTCTTACTGCTTAACCAAATCAATCGAATTAACAGAAATACAGTTTCCAATTCTGCAAACCTGCGTAACTATACTCATATAAATTCTTATAAAAATAATATCTGATAACATCATCGGATAAGGAAGCTATTACCTTGACTACTCTCGTTCAACCTGTAAACGACACAAAAGATCCTATCGTCAGAGATGATCTAGCCTTAAATGCACCGCAAAAATCCTTGATTATGGGTGGTGGCATCGTAGGACTGATAGTGCTCGCGTATCTATTAGCCACTCAACATATATCTCAATCATTGCTACTTGGCATAGGTCTTTTATTAGGCTATACCCTTTTTCATGCCCGCTTTGGCTTTACCTCTGCTTTTAGACGTATGATGGCAGTGGGCAACGGTCAAGCGATGCGCTCACACATGCTGATGTTGGCGGTTGCTGTTACGCTATTTGCGCCAATCCTTGCTTATGGCACGACGCTGTTTGGCGGTCCTGTCGCAGGTTATGTCGCGCCATTAGGGGTCAGTCTAGTTGTAGGCGCATTTGTATTTGGTATCGGCATGCAACTGGGCGGCGGCTGTGCCTCTGGTACGCTCTATGCAGTAGGCGGTGGACGCTCTGTTATGTTTATCACCTTTATTTTCTTCATAGTGGGCGCCACGATTGGGGCTTATCACTTGCCATTCTGGACAGAAGAGATGCCTGCTTATGCACCTTTCTCTTTGGCAACCTCTACAGGTCTTGGCTATACAGGGGCATGGCTGGTGTCGCTAGCCATATTCGGCATTATCGCATGGGTGACGTTAGTCGTTGAGAAAAAAAGAAACGCACCGAAGATGGCTCCCGTGCCTTCTGAGTCTGGCTGGAAACGAATCTTTCGTGGTTCTTGGCCGCTTTTTGCTGCCGCAATCGTCTTAGCTTTACTTAACGGTCTGACATTACTTACACGTGGTCAACCGTGGGGCATTACGTCAGCATTCACATTATGGGGCTCTAAAATTGCAAGCGGTTTTGGTATGGATGTGGCTAGTTGGGGCTATTGGCAAGGGGCTAATGCAGCGGCTCTTGAAGCTTCTATCTTTGCAGATTCGACCACTGTATTAAATATCGGCATTATCATTGGCGCGTTTATCGCCTCTGCTGCGGGTGGCTTGTTTAAGTTTACTAAGATTACTGCTGGTAACTTTGCAGCGTCAGTCATCGGCGGATTGATGATGGGATATGGTGCGCGTCTCGCGTTCGGTTGTAATATCGGTGCTTACTTTGGTGGTATCGCTTCTTTTAGCTTACATGGCTATATCTGGGGCATACTGGCAATGGCAGGTACGTTCTTGGCATTGTATTTACGTCCTCTATTTGGCTTGTCAGTTCCAAAATCTAGCGACTCCGTTTGCTAATACATATGGTGTACTAATACAGACCTTATGTTAATAGAACATGTAGCACTTAAATAAAAAAAACAGCAGAATAATCTGCTGTTTTTTTATTGTTTATCACTTCGTTTCCACTACTCATTATTATATAGTCAAAGAAATCTAAAACAGCTACAAGGCAGCCAACCGTAGATTGTACATATAGTACATCTAGGGAGAGTAACATCGTAGCGGTTTAGTAGTTCGCTGACCATAAAACTATTAGCGACGGACGATGACCAGTGCCATCCGACCCGTGGCAGGCTGCTGCATATGAGTCTGGCGGCGATACGAGTAATAGTGAGTATTTGCGTAACTACAGTCAACAGGCAAATCATTCACAACCGTAGCACCAGCAGCTTCTAACTGCATGGCGGCAAGCTTCGGCAAATCTAGCTTTATTTTATCATCATAAGACGATATAGAAAATAGCGACACAAAGTCATCGATATGCGTCTCTGGCAACGTCTGATTGGCTATACACCCAGCCAATAGCTTATCGCGAACGTCTGTATTTACTTCATAGTTTTCCTGACTGATACAAACACCTATCCAAGCTTGTATAGGGCCTGAATCAGTAAATCGATTAACAGTTTCTTGTATGACACCACAGGCCAATCCTTGCCAGCCTGCATGAATCGCTGCGATTTTGCCACTGGTGGGCTGATATAAGACAATCGGTACACAGTCCGCCGTCATGATTGCCAGACCGCGACCACATTGTTGACTAACCATCGCATCAGCAGACATTGGCGCCATATTCAGCGTAGTAGCATCGACATCATGAATATGTTTACCATGAACCTGACTGACCCAATGTAAGCGATTAATGGCCGCATGCTGCTCGTTCTGTGCAGACTTATCTGTCAGTTGCTCATTGATAGCAGCTAATAGATTCATGCGGTTGTTTAATACTTGCAGTGCATTATCATTGACATGGAGGCCTAAATTCAGCTCACCGTAATTTGACTGACCCTCATACCCTGTACGCTGGTTTTTAGCAGCAGAGTCATCAATATCATCATGCAAAAAAGCAGCCGTCTGAAAAATAGCCACATTATCAATTTGCGCAATCATTGTCATCGGGAACGTGTTCGTCATGGCTGCTCGCTCTCACCTCTCATCTAGTAAACGTTAGCGTTTACTCTTCATAATAACCGTCGCTTAGTACTGCCATCAGTTTTTGCATATCTTCAGGTAGTGGCGTCGTTACTTCAATGTCTTCACCTGTCGTCGGATGTACGAATCCTAACGTATAGGCATGCAGTGCTTGGCGCGGGAAATTATTAATAGCTTGACGCTGAGCTTCTGTCAATCCAGAACGCAATTGACGACGGCCACCATAGACACGGTCGCCGACTAATGGATAAGTAATGTGACTTAGATGCACACGAATTTGATGCGTACGTCCAGTCTCAAGCCCGACATCTAGCAGACAGTAGTTTTCGTTCAATGGCGTGACATTTAGCAGATGTGTTACTGCTTCGCGACCAGCGGTCATCACCGTCATTTTAGTACGCTGATTACGATGTCGACCAATCGGTGCATCGATACGACGATGACGAGATAAACTTGCTTGGTCCCCTGCCACCACACACTTATAGTGACGATAAACAGACTTGTCTTTTAGTTGTTCCATCAGTGCCATCTGAGCAGGTTTGGTTTTACCAATCAATAGCAATCCGGAGGTGTCTTTATCAATACGGTGCACCAGACCTGCACGCGGTAAATGATGCTGCTGAGGATAGTGATATAGCAATGCATTGACCAAAGTGCCGTTTTGGTTACCCGCGCCTGGGTGAACCACCATACCGACAGGTTTATTGATTACCAGTACGTCATCATCTTCATAGACGACATCGATATCTATGTTTTCTGGCTGGTCTTCGCCATGCTGCTGTAACGTCGTTGATAGATGCAATACGTCATCTGCTTTGACCCGGACTTTCGGTTTTTGGACACTGCCGTTATAGAGCAGACTACCATCAGTAATCCAGTTCTGGAGTTGCACCCGCGAAAAGTCTGAAAACGCTTGTGAGGCGACCTTATCAATACGCAGACCAGCTTGATCTTCTGTGACCACATGCGTCATATCTACAATCACTGGTACAGCTTGACCCGCTACTGGGGCTTCATCGTCGTCGCCGTCCATGTCGCTGTCATCAATATCATTATCATCAATGTCGCTATCGTTCAGATCATTACCATCATCGATGAGCAACTCTTCATTATCAAGCGCATCATCATGCACTTGCTCACTCATCATTGCTTGATTATCAGGTAGCTCATTATTGTTCAAAACATCATTTGGCATTGGTGACTCTTGTGCTGATGAATCAGTATCTAGCGATTGATTCGGTGATAAATTGGTAGTCATGGCATCATTATTCATAGCGGATTGATACATGGCAAAGTCCCTGACAGTGTTTTGTGAGGTGACTTCGAAGATAGTATTATAAATATCAGTATAAAAAATTGTCGTTTTTTTATTATAGTCTTTGCCTATAAATGGCAGATAACCACCTTTAAGGTACAAAAAAGCGAAGACAATACCCCTCTAGTGTATCATGTCGCACGCATAAGCCCTATAGAAGCTGCATGCTATCTGATAATTTTTGAGCATGCTTTTGAGCTGTAAGATGCCTCGCTTAACTCTCTAGAACATGACATTGCTGTAATTTACTGTATATTTACTCATGCTAGCGACATTCGATATCGCTCGTGACAGCCGCTCATGTTAAACTGCCTATACAATATAGATGGCGAAAAAATAGACGTAGCAAATGTTATTCTATAAAGTATAGCCATGTTTTGCTGTATGCTATGGCACTGTATGCGAATGCCGTACTTAGATACAGTATAAAAATAGCATTGGGTTTTGTTGACCGTGTTTGCCATTTAAGCCGTTTAATTATGGTTAAGTGCATGTGGTCTATGACTGGCTTACTATGCAAGCGCTATGTATCAAACCCAATCTATCAGTACAATACGTCATAACAAAAACTGCATTCGATAAAAAATTTTTGCTGGTGGATCGCTGGCTATTTAGCGTCGTTTTTTATCACTAACCTTTTATATAGCATGATAGCGCCGCTGCTATTATGCGTCTTGTGTCGGAGAAGAAGTATGCAAGCTGTTGGCAATACGTTTATCAAACTGTCCTCAATAACCCTACTGGCGCTTAGCGTCAATCTAGTGGGTTGCCAGACTTTCAAAAATCTAACTGGCGCCAAAGATGGTGAAGCAGTAGAAACAGCTGAAAAATCAGAGCAAGGGTATTATAACGAGGCCGTCAATCAGATTGACAAAGGTCACTATATCCAAGGTATCGAAGAGCTGACCAATCTGCGCACATTCTACCCAACCGGACAGTACGCTGAACAAGCCTTGCTTGACATGATGTATGCACAATACGAAGGCGATAAGTATGAGATGGCGGCAGCAAGTGCTGAGCAGTTTATCCGTCTGTATCCGTCTAACCCACAAGTCAGCTACGCCTACTATGTGCGCGGTGTAGCTAATATGGAAGGTTCATCTGAGAGCCTAAAGCTATTTAAACTGAACCAAGCTGAGCGTGATACCGCGTATTTGCGTATTGCCTTTGCCAACTTCCAAGAGCTTATTAATAAATATCCAAACAGCCCATATGCACCAGATGCCGCTCAGCGTATGACGTTTATCTATAATCAGTTTGCTGAGAGCGAAATGAGCGCAGCCAATTGGTATATCGAGCGTGAAGCTTATGTAGCAGCGGTTAACCGTGCCAAATGGGTATTCCAGTACTACCCGCTGAGTGAGTCAACGCCAGATGCTCTTGCGGTACTAGCCTATAGCCATGAAAAACTTGGTCTAACCGATTTGGCCAATGAGTACAAAACGCTGTTGCAGATCAACTACCCAGAAATGCTAACCAGCAATGGTAGTGTGAAATTAAGCACCAAACGTGACCGTACTTGGCTCAATAAAATCACCTTTGGCAAGCTTGGTCGTTCGAACACAACTGACAAATCAGTCGCGTCTGGCGAGTATAACGGCGCAACTAAGACACAAATGATTCGTAATGCAGCCCAGTTGAGACTAGCAGGGACAAATACGACGCCTGCCAATACTCCAGTCGCCAATAATGCTGCCGCACGTAATGGTATTAGCGTGGGCTTAGGTCTGCCTGAAGCGTCAGCTGAGCGCGTGACCAGTCAATCAAGCACTGGCTCAACTGCAAGAGAAGCCAACGTCGATCCCCTAAATACCAATCCAACACGTCGCACTACGCTAAATGACGACAGTGTGAGCGATATGGATAATAATTGATTACGTAAAGTCTTTTAGCCTAGCTAACACAGTCTGTATTCATTGATAATAAGGTCAACATTATGTTGGCCTTATTTTTCTAGCAGTACCTTATTACCTCTGCCCCAACATAATCGACCTATGGTAAACTGTTTTTTGTATGAGCATTCCTAACCATATTCTTGAACAACTAAATAGCCAAGCTGACCTGATCAGCATCATTGGCAAACACACCACGCTCAAACGCGCTGGTAGTGAATATAAAGGCTGCTGCCCTTTTCACGGTGAAAAATCGCCTTCCTTTTATGTCAATCCACAAAAAAACATCTATCACTGCTTTGGCTGTAGCGTCGGTGGCAATGCCATCAGTTTTTTGCGTGATTATGAAAATTTGACATTTATTGAAGCGGTCAATGAACTATCAAAACAAACAGGCATTGAAGTACCGAAAGAAGAACAGCAAAACGTTAGTTATCAACGTCGCGCACCCAAACCCATTGCACCGCCACCTGTGTACAATGTGCCTAGCCCAACTGTAGAACATAGCAAAGTAGGTCAAGACGGTACAAATCAAGACAACCATCAAAATAATCGTCAAGACATTTATCAAGACAATCATCAAAATAATGTTGCCCAAAGTGACCAAAACTACATCGACCAGCCCATTTATAATGACAATCAGGGCTACGAGAACTTTCCACCATTAGAGGCGTATGATTCAGTGTCCTATTCGATGGACTCGTATTCCTCAGAGCCTTATTCACCAAACCATTCAGATGACAGTGGCTATCCGCCAGCATGGCTGACAGATACCGATACTAGCGCTGGTATGCAGGACGCTCATGGTATTGAGCAAAGCGATGATAAAGATGGCAATCTATATGAGCTGCTAGAGCAGATCCAACAGTTTTATCAGCACAATTTGACCACGCATCCCCATGCCAAACACTACTTTTTATCACGCGGTATCACCGAAGACACCTTTGAGACCTTTGGTCTTGGCTATGCGCCATTTGGTTGGCAGCATCTTGAGCATCAATTTCCGCAGGATATTGAGGGTCTAAAAGCCTTAGGATTGGTACGTCAATCAGAGTCTGGCCGCGACTACGATCTATTGCGCGACCGAGTCATCTTCCCAATTCGTGATAATCAAGGCCGCACCATTGGCTTTGGTGGCCGGGCGCTCGATGACGAAGTAAAGCCTAAATATATCAACTCCTCAGACTCGCCCGTCTTTCATAAGCAGCATGTACTATACGGCTATTATGAATCACGTCAGCAGCGCGCAGACAGCTGGCTGGTGGTCGAAGGCTATATGGATGTGATCGCCCTTTATCAAGCGGGTATCTATGGGGCAATCGCCTCGATGGGTACAGCGATTAATGAAAGCCAAATATCGCGTCTACTGACACTTAATCCAACGCTTACTTTGAGCTTTGATGGGGATAGTGCAGGACAAAAAGCCGCTTGGCGTACACTTGAAGTTGCGCTGCCTGTACTGGCCGATGACAAAGAGCTGCGGTTTTTAACCCTGCCTAACAATCATGATCCTGATACTTTTATTAAGAGTCAGGGCAGCGATGCCATGCGTGAGCAAATCGCTAATGCCATGCCGCTATCACAGTATATTTTTGCGTATTTGAGTGAGCGTTATGACATGAGTCTGGCTGAAGGCAAAGCCAAGCTCATGTCCCAAGTACGCTCGTTGACGACCGCCTTACCCAAAGGCAGTAGCTTTCGCTATTTGCTCAACAATGACGTTTATCAAAAGCTTGGCGGCAGGCGCAGTCAGAATGTCGAGGCCAAAGATGCGCTGCTAGATTTTGATGGTGATATGACCATCAGTCAGCAATTGCAGCTGTGCTTTTTGTTTCAGCCGCGCGCGTTAATCGATGACCCTATTGAGTCGATTTGGCAACAGTCAGGGATTAATGGCTTACACCTACCTGCCCATATAAAACAAAAAGCATCGCCTGATACCCTACGTCCTCTTGCCTGGGAAGACTTGCAAGATGCTGCTTTGCTAGACATCGTAAGCACCATCAAGCGCTGTCTTAATTACCTACCAAAAGACGTCAATGCAGCGGCGCATTTTATCTTATCAAACGTAAAGCCTGCGACCCAAGACATGCTCAGCCGTAATTGGGGCGGCTTCTATAAAGCGCTAACTGCACGTAATATTTTGGGGCTTGATGGTCTAATCGAAGAGCTAGTCAGTCAGCTGCTTGAGCGCAACATGAAGAAAAAAATACAAGAGCTGATACAGAACCCAGATCATATTAAGCTTGCGATCGTTCGCAAACAAACCCAATTATTGAATGATTGGCTACGGGCACAGCAGGCAGAGCAATCTGCCCAGATGGTCACTGTGCAGTCTTAATGTTTAATTTCAAATGGCGACCCTTTAAAAGTCTAGCAGCTGCCCCCACTACTAATGATTATGCCCAGTAGCATGAGTCGCTCCTAAATCATTTCGCTGGTGGTAAATAATCAGTAAAAAATGGTCGGTAGCTATCACTAGCTCGTGCTTGACGACTGTGGTCTGTGTTAAACTGTGTCGCTGTATATTGACAGCACTGCTTGGTGAATGATTGTGAGCATGCATCGTTAAGCACAAATTTTAGGTATTATTTTTACGTATCAGCTTTTAGATACTATTTATTAAGTCTGTATTTTTTTAAGTACCATATTGAAGTCTTTTTAGCTTTTCTAATTTTTAGCTGTTTATCAGCATTGTTATTGTAGTGTTTTGAGCCTTTATTCATATCAACTCATTTTTGATATTATTGACAACCTCTACGCCATATTTTGATCAATCGATTGATAAGATCAACGCAAAGAGCGAGCGATAGCGAGTCACAATATAAAAATGTCCGATGCAAGTAAGCGAGTATTTATGAACGATAAGTCAGTTTCTAAGTCCACATCTCAACTGGCCACCTTAATCCAAATGGGCAAAGAGCAAGGGTATCTTACCTACGCTGAGGTGAATGACCAGCTGCCCGACTCTATTACCGAAAGCGATCAGATCGAAGACATTGTGCAAATGCTGACCGATGTCGGTATCAAAATCTTTGAATCAGCTCCTGATGCCGATGACATCTTGATGAACGATGATTCAAGCGATGATGATATGGCAGCAGATGAGGCAGCGGCAGTACTCGCTTCTGTTGAAACTGAGCCTGGTCGTACCACTGACCCTGTACGTATGTATATGCGTGAAATGGGTACGGTTGACCTACTAACTCGCGAAGGCGAGATTGCCATTGCTAAGCGTATCGAAGAAGGTATTCGTGATGTACAGCATGCCATGGCTTATTGGCCTGGCACCGTACAGTTCGTCCTTGACGAATATGAAAAAGTACAAGATGGCGAAAAGAAACTATCTGACGTCATCACTGGTTTCTTAGATCCTGAAACCGAAGAAGACAAAATCGCAGCCCAAGAAGCAAAAGAGGCAGCGAAAGAAGAGCGTGAGCGCATTAAAGAAGAAAAAGAAAACCCACCGGTTATCAAAGCCAAGATCAATGCGAAAGCAGCTGCGCTTGATGATGACGATGAAGACGAAGACGACGTTGAAGAAGAAGCTGAAGAAGAAACCAGTGGTCTTGATCCAGAAGAAGTTCGTTTACGCCTAGAAGAAATCGAGCATCTATTTATCAAAGCCAAGCAAGCATTGCTTGATTATGGCCGTGGTAGCGTACAGGCTGATACCGCGTATGCTCTACTTGCTGAGCGCTTTATGATGCTAAAGCTAAACAATCGCTTGTCAGACCAAGTCATGGCCATCATGCATGACGTCTATGACGACGTGCGTAAGCAAGAGCGTCAAATCATGCGTTTGGTGATTCGCCGTGGTCGTATGCCGCGTGAAGAGTTCCGTAAGACCTTCCCTAGCAATGAAACCAATGTTGATTGGTTGATTGAACGTATCAAAGGTAAGCCTGCATTTGCTGGTACGCTAGAAAAAGTCACTGATGACGTTATTTTACTCCAACGTCGCATCCGTGATTACGAGCAGCAGCTCGACATGAAAATCCACGATATGAAAGATGTGGCACGTCGTATGGCGGTTGGTGAAGCAAAAGCTCGCCGCGCGAAAAAAGAAATGGTTGAAGCTAACCTACGTCTGGTTATCTCTATCGCCAAAAAATATACTAACCGTGGCCTACAGTTCTTGGATCTTATCCAAGAAGGTAACATCGGTCTGATGAAAGCCGTTGATAAATTTGAATATCGCCGTGGTTATAAGTTCTCGACCTATGCCACTTGGTGGATTCGTCAGGCGATTACTCGCTCTATCGCTGACCAGGCGCGTACCATTCGTATCCCTGTGCATATGATTGAGACGATCAACAAGATCAACCGTGTCTCACGTCAGTTGCTACAGGAAATGGGGCGCGAGCCAACGCCTGAGGAATTAGGCGAACGCTTAGAGATGGACGAAGTTAAAGTCCGTAAAGTGCTGAAGATTGCTAAAGAACCTATCTCTATGGAAACCCCTATCGGTGATGATGAAGATTCGCACCTAGGTGATTTTATCGAAGATGGTACGATTTCAAGCCCTGTTGATGATGCAACAGCTGCTGGTTTGCAAGAAGCGACTCGTGATGTACTCGGCAACCTGACTGAGCGTGAAGCGCGTGTCCTAAAAATGCGTTTCGGTATCGATATGCCAACGGATCATACGCTAGAAGAAGTCGGTAAACAGTTCGATGTAACGCGTGAGCGTATTCGTCAGATTGAGGCAAAAGCATTGCGTAAATTGCGTCATCCATCACGTTCTGAGCATTTGCGCTCTTTCCTTGAAAATGATTAAATTTTCAGAGAAATACTGAGCCTAACTAATAGGTTTCAGATAGTTGCCAAAAATAAAAAAGCTGAGTATATCTCAGCTTTTTTTATGCCTGCTTTTTAATTCTAGAAATTATTAATCACAGCATTTGTTAATCACGATGCTTGTTAGTTAAAAATCTTCTTAATTACAAAGCCTCCTAGTCATAAAACCCTTTAATCCAAGAGCTCCTCCTTCAATATATACCCTTATTTTTCTTACTTCCTAATAACTTATTTCATTGAAAATTATCTAACTATAGATACAGACACTCCTTTAAAAATCACTTTATAGTTGACACTATCAACCTTATTCTATATAGTTGCTCCTATCAACTATATCAAAGAGTTTTTATGTCTAATAATTCATTGAGCGAAACACTACATCAATTGATGCATACCTATACCAACCTGTTGCTAGAAGGCATTCGCCAGCAAGGTGTCGAGTTGTCCGTGACCAATATCAGAACGTTAAAAGGTGTCTGTTATAACCCAAACAGTACTGCGCTATCGATCTCTAAACACATGCAGCGAGACAAAGCGCAAATCACTCGTGCCTTAAATGACCTTTTGGCGGCTGAGCTAATCTTGAAGACAGATAACCCGCTTGATGGTCGCAGCCAATTACTACAGCTGACCCCTAAAGGCGAACAAGTTATGACAAAGCTTGATGCAGCAGAAGAATGGACAAGGCAGCAATTAACGAAAGATTTAAGCCTCGTAGAGCTTGCGTTATTTTTCCGTGTCAGTCGCACCATGATAGACAACGTTAGCAGCAGCAAGACTACCGATAAATAAGTAAGGACAGATCCACATGAATAACACAATAAATCAAAAACCCGTACGCGAAATCATGACTGTTGCTCACAAGCAAATGATTACTCCGCACTACATCCGTATATACCTCACAGGCCAAGCAGATACTATTGCCAATATCGCGACCATGACAGTTGGTGCAAACAACAAAGTGCTTATCCCTGTCGATAAAGCTCAGCCAATTGACCTAAATGACAATACTACTTTCGTTATTCGCACTTATACTCATCGCGGCGTTGATGTAGCAAAACAACAGATCTGGATTGATTTTGTCGCTCATGGTGACGAAGCCCCTGCTTCAGGTTGGGCCACTCATGCTGAGGTTGGCGACGAGATTGGTATCTTAATGAAGCCTAAAACCAAAGCGCTTTGTCCTGATGCAGATAATTTTCTATTGATTGGCGATGCCACAGCGATACCAGTGCTCGGCTCGATATTAGAAAGCTTGCCTGCCAGCGCGACTGGTCAATGCATCATTGAAGTACACGGTACAGAAGATGAGCAAGAATTGTCGACAGCGGCCAATATCACCATGACATGGTTACACAACCCAGATCCAACGCAAGGCAGCCAATTAATCGACACAGTGAAATCTCTCGATTTGCCAACTGCAGAACAGAGCCGTTTTGCTTATATCGCTAGCGAATTCTCATCTGTCAAAGCCCTGCGTCATTATCTAAAGGTCGAGCAACAGTGGTCTAAAGACGAACTATATGCATTTTCTTACTGGAAAGCAGGTGTTGCAGAAGACCAATCTGTAAGCGATCGACAAGCAGAAAAAAACACCGATTAATTAATCGCTCTTTATGATAGGAAAATAACTATGGCTCCAAATACTATGCCAGCAAATACCGAGACCCTGCTCATTGATGGTAATAAAAACAATGGCGCTAAGAATGATGGTGTTAAAAAAACACCGTTGCTCTACAAAGTGTTATTAATCCTTGCTTTGATGACTGTCATAGGTGGTCTCTTAACAGGTGTGATGACCTATATGAATGTCGGGTATTCCGATACATTTTTTATAGACTGGTCTAGAGCGTTACTTGCAGCGTATGCGATTATGCCGATTGGCTTCTTACTGATGGGTCTGGTCACAAAATACATTAATCATAAGCTACCTAATACCAAAGCGTACAAACGTAACCTCATCACAGGCATATTGATGGCTTGCATAATGGAGTCTATGTTGGCCTTTAGCACCGCCTCAAAGACGATTGGTTTTGCCAATCAAACGGCATTTTTGAACGGCTGGTTAGAAGGGTTTCTAGTTGCATTACCAGTAGGATTGACGTTAATGGTCATTGTTTCTATGACTATTAAACCAAAAATTGAGACATTTCTAAAAAGCTAAAATATTACGACTATGTTTATTAGATTTTTTGGCACACGACCGCGACGCTAACCAGATTAACAAAAAATCTTAATAAAATTGAAGAACATAAAACATTAAGGGCGTGTTGAATATTCAACACGCCCTTGTCATGTCAGAAGCTTTCTAATACTATTTTACTGCTGGTTTTGCAAAGAACTAACGTGTATTTAATAAGTCAGTCGTAACAACGTTTAGTGTTAAATTTGATTTGATACAGACTTTTTTTACCCGTCATATATTGTTACTATTCGACAATATTCCGATGACTAGACAGTACAACTGTCATAATTAATCTAGTTTTGGCTGTATACTCTACTATTATAGAAACGTATAGTCAGAATACAAACGCTAGTTATAAACAGTATCCTACTAGTAGCCATTTATTTGTATATGTTTGACACATTGGTGGTAGATAGATTCTACTCCGCTTTAGTGTTTAGACCCATAATGAGTAAGCTAAAAATCTAATGTTCCACTCTGACAGTTGTTGATTATTAACTAGGTATCGATATCACATATTTTATGAATACAGAAAACATAATATCTGCACTTAACAACCCCATGCGTCGTCAAATCATAAAGTGGTTGAAGGACAGATCGAACTTTCCAGCGTCGTTACCAGAGCACGCTAATCTGGATGGGGTATGCGTCAGCTACATCCAAGAAAAAGCTGGATTGTCGCAATCAACCATTTCAAATTATATGGGTGTGTTAAAAAAAGCAGGATTGGTTACGTCCGAACGCCATGGACAATGGACGTTTTATCAGCGTCATGAAGCTAACATCGAAACATTTCTCAATGAAGTTGCAAAAGAGCTGTTAAAGCTTTAAAAAATTCTCATAATCTTTAGAAACACTTTGTTCCACTATAAAACATCTATATATTTCAATATAACGATTAATTATCTTAATATCACACCATTTTCTAAATTATCACCCTCTTTTCTTCTAGCTATCTTGTCCCTTCTGATTATCTATTGCCTCCTAAAATATTTATCCGTAATAGAATATAATCTTCTAATCAGGTTTTAATCTGCATAAAAAAAGCCGAGATACACTCAGCTTTATAATATTTATCAATATGACACTATTAATACGTAGCTAAATTAATGCACGCCTAAGCTTTGCTCAGCATCTGGCTTATCATGCACACCGAAATTATCTATCATCGCTTGGCTCGCCTCGTTCAAACCGATTAACTCTACCTCAGTGCCTTCGCGACGAAATTTAATGATGACTTTATCTATGGCGGCGACTGCTGTCACGTCCCAAAAATGCGCGCGCGACACGTCAATGACCACGTTAGAGACAGATTCTTTAATATCAAAGGAGTCAATCATACGCTCTGCTGATGAGAAAAATACTTGTCCGTCAACTCGGTAATAACGCGTTTGCGCTGCTTCATCCATGTGACTATGCACACTCATATAGCGTTCAATCTTATTGGCAAAGAACAATGCTGACAGCAGCACGCCAATCAATACGCCATAGGCCAAGTTATGCGTTGCGACCACCACAGCGACAGTCGTAATCATGACCACATTACTTTGTAACGGCTTGGTTTTTAGTTCCTTAAACGAACCCCAGTTAAAAGTACCGATAGACACCATAATCATCACAGCGACCAATGCAGCCATTGGAATAATCTTTAACCAATCACTTAAAAACACCACCATTAATAATAAAAATACGCCTGCTACTAGAGTAGAAAGACGTGTATAACCGCCTGATTTTACGTTGATAATCGACTGGCCAATCATCGCACAGCCTGCCATCCCGCCAAAAAAGCTACTAACCACATTGGCAATACCTTGACCTTTGCACTCTTGCGTACGGTCGCCTTTGGTGTCGGTTAAATCATCTACGATAGTCATGGTCATCATAGACTCAAGTAAGCCCACTATCGCCAGACTGATAGAGTACGGGAAAATAATAATCAATGTATCTAAGTTCAACGGAATATCAGGTATCAAAAACATCGGCAGGGTATCAGGCAGCTGGCCCATATCATTGATAGTACGCGCCTCTGCACCTAATAAGATGGCTATAGCCGTGACCAGTACAATACTGACCAATGGCGATGGAATCACTTTACCGATCTTTGGGATATATGGATAGCCATAGATAACGACGAGACCTAGCGCCACCAGACCATAAACATGTACTAGGTTTGAACCTGCCTGCGGCATCAGCTCAGGAATCTGCGACATAAAAATCAAAATAGCCAAGGCATTGATAAAGCCGAGCACTACGGATTGAGACACATACTTCATCAGATTTCCTAGCTTTAAGAAGCCAAAGATAATCTGTATAACACCTGTCAGCACACTGGCTGCTAACAAATACTGCAAGCCATAATCTTTGACCAGTGTCACCATTAGTAACGCCATCGCACCAGTCGCCGCCGAAATCATCGCTGGACGACCGCCAACAAACGAAATCACTACCGCGATACAAAACGAGGCATAAAGCCCTACTTGGGGATCGACACCGGCAATGATAGAAAACGCAATCGCTTCAGGGATAAGCGCCAAAGCGACGACCATGCCAGCCAAGACATCGCCGCGCGCATTGGATAGCCAATGCTCTTTAATTGTATTTAACATATTTAACTCAGTTTTGGAGAACTGCTTTAGTCTGTCAATAAACGAAGTATCTAATCACTATTTAGAAAGCATCTATTTGGAAAGTATCTAAAAAGTAGTTAAAAATCATCTCACATGAAAAGTCTGACACATCTTTATTTAGATCCTTTGCTATCTAGGCACATCTCTGTTTATACCCTTTGATATCCAGACACGTTGCCCATTGCCTATCAAATGATAAATATAAAAATGTGAACGAGCATAGTTATCGAGTTATCGTCATAACATATTTTTAGTGGGATAATTTTTATGATCCACTAGATATATCGAATAGTGATACAAACGTTAAAGCAGTGCGTGCGCACAAGAAAAAGCGTCAGACGCTTTATAAGAGTAATTGCTATAGGAAGCAATCATTACTGAGGAGGGGTACAGCTAGGGTGGCGTATTCATCTTTGTGGTGGCAGCTTTTATAGAGTTAAGAAGTGATATTTTGCATCATTTTAACATACATAAAGTAGATTAATAAAAACATCGCTCTTTTGGCGAGGATTTAACTCCTATAGCTATCTCAATTATCAAGCTTAAGTAATCACCTTACTCTTTAGTTTGAATAAATTTATAGCCTTTTGGGCTTTACAGAACTCATTTCTATATTAGAATCACACGTGACATTTAATAGTGTCTACATATACCCCATCGCTAGGAAACTGACATGATTGTCCGGCAAACACCCAATGCCCTTAAGATATTTTTCACTCTACGTGGATCAATCATTCCAAAAATTTATCCGCAAATTTTGCTGATTACTATTCTTAGTACGCTCATCACGATTATTCAGCACTGGATGCCTGACTCGTTTCCTTATTATGGTATGGCAACGTTTACCTTGCTCGGGATTGCCTTATCGTTGTTTCTTGGGTTTCGAAACAATGCCAGTTATCAGCGTTGGTGGGAAGCGCGCGGACTGTGGGGTCAGCTGGTATATGACTCTCGTAGCTTAACGCGCCAAGTGCTGTCTTTTATAGATGATGACGATGCGAATGCCATAGATGATGGCGAGGATGACAATGCGACTGCACACGATACTCAGCGAACGATGGTATATCTGACCATTTCTTTTGCCCATGCTGTGCGCCACCGATTGCGTGGTACGCCACCTTGGGCGGATATCGAGCCTCTTGTTGCAGCGATACACCATGACCGTATGCGCCAAGCGAAAAACGTACCTGATTATATAATGCGCCTAATGGGTAAACAGCTTGGCGATATTCGGCGTCAAGGACTGGTATCGGAACAAGTCATACAAAATATGGATGAACGCCTGACCTCTATGACAATTGTACTGGCAGCGTGCGAGCGCATTCATAACACACCACTGCCCTTTGCTTACATGCTGCTGGTACATCGCACGACCTATTTATATTGCATTATGTTGCCCTTCGGTTTGGTGGCATCACTCGGTTGGGCAACCCCATTAATTTGTGCGGTGATTGCTTATACTTTTTTTGGTCTGGATGCGCTTAGTGAAGAGTTAGAAGAGCCTTTTGGTTTGGCGGCTAATCAGTTACCTTTGACTGCCTTGTCACGCACTATCGAGATTAATCTAAGAGAAGCATTGGGAGAGGCGGATATTCCACCTGATATCACTCCTATCAATGGTTATTTGCAATAATAGCTTCCATTAATAGTTTTAATAAAAGCCACTTAACTTACTACTTTAAGATGAAACGGACTAAATACAGACTTCACTTGAATAATCGCTCATAGACCACTATAAACAGTGCATATATTCTCTGCCTAATATAGCCATTCCACTATAAAAGTATGACAGCGTTAACCTCGCTTGAAGTATCACATGTACATCTACACTCGGTTGCCTTGTACTACTTTTAAATTGAATCGACTATAGCCTGACTGATTTAAGTGCCACTAATGTCTACACTGAGCCTGTCTCAGCTTTTGGCGTTATGATTTTGGCATGATTTGAGCAGATGTCTAACTAATTGAATGCATATAGCAGCGATTTTCGAATGACTTAATGTTAGTTACTTAATTATTTAATGCTAATGACTGATTAACTTTTTCCTATTTACCTATATAAGCGAGGCTCATATCATGAGTGATGATTCAAAAGACAACAACGACAACAGCACAAATAACCCAACCAGCAATCAGCCGTCAGTTAAAGTCACTGACCTGACGCCAAATAAAGGCGCATTGGTAGGCAAAAAGACCGATATTCAAAACCCAGAGCTTTGGGAGTTCCCGATGAACTACCCACTAAGCATCATCGGTCATGAAGGCGAGCGTGAGAGTTTGCTTAATGAAGTGAAGCTAATTTTGGGTAGCCAATTCCCTGATTTTGATTTGGCGTCTATCGAAGTTAAACCGTCTAAAACGGGTCGTTTTCACTCAGCACGGGTTAATTTGTACCTAACCGCTGCTGAGCAAGTGAATGCGCTTTATGCCTCACTTGATAATGCAAAAACGGTTCGTATTGTTTTATAAGTCGTATAAAAAACTTTCACGCCTTTTTAGTCCAAATCGTCACTCGCTAGTAATAACATATGGGTGGCGATTTTTTGTGGTTTGATGTACAATCTGCGCCCGCATTATTGCCGCTATGACTCCCATTATCAGTCGACAATAACCGAGAGAATGAAAAGTAAATCTCACGATATTTTTACAAAAATTTTATTATTGACCGCATTTGCGTCTAACCCTTATCCCATCGTCCTTTGCCAAAATTTGGACTGCCTACAACCTTGTAGCAACATAGTTTTATTCTAAAATCAATATAGTATTTTCAAAATTTTCCCGCTATATTGTGCCTACCAATTAACAAACACGCTATATGTAGTACTCAGTGATTTTAACCATCACTATGAGTAGTGGTAGCTTTTTGCCCAAAAAAACCAGCTAGCACAACCCAGCATAATAGCGTTATAAAGAATGTCTGCCGCCCACTCGGCGCGCAGCATCACAATAAGCAATCAAAATAGAGGCCAGCATGACACATATTGACAAAATCCAAGTAACCAAACGTGATGGACGTTTAGAGCCTATTGATTTAGACAAAATTCACAAGGTAATAGCGTGGGCAGCTCACGGCTTGGACAACGTGTCTGTGTCTCAAGTTGAGCTAAAGTCGCACATCCAGTTTTATGAAGGTATCAAGACTCGTGATATTCACGAAACCATCATCAAATCTGCCGCCGACCTCATCTCTGAGACCACGCCTGACTATCAATATCTAGCTGCGCGTTTGGCTATCTTCCATCTACGTAAGATTGCTTACAACCGATTCACGCCGCCGCATCTGTATGACCATGTCAAAACGCTAACAGACGCTGGCAAATACGATCAGCATATTCTAGCGGACTATAGCCGTGCTGAATTTGATGAGTTAGAAGAATACCTTGATCACTGGCGCGATATGAATCTTGCTTATGCCGCTGTTGAGCAAATGGCTGGTAAATATCTAGTACAGGATCGCGTGAGCAAGACTGTTTATGAGAGCCCGCAGTTCTTATACATGCTGGTTGGTATGTGTCTGTTTAGCCAATACGACAAGTCAGACCGTCTTAATTTCGTCAAACGCTTCTATGATGCGACCTCAGAGTTCAAAATCTCACTACCGACGCCTATCATGTCAGGTGTGCGTACGCCATCGCGCCAGTTTAGCTCGTGCGTACTGATCGAATGTGGTGATAGCCTAGACTCTATCAACGCGACTACTAGCGCCATCGTACGCTATGTGTCACAGCGTGCTGGTATCGGCATCAACGCAGGTCGTATCCGTGCCCTTGGTAGCCCTATCCGTGGCGGCGAAGCACAGCATACTGGCTGTATCCCGTTCTACAAACTGTTTCAGACTGCTGTTAAATGCTGCTCACAAGGTGGCGTCCGTGGCGGTGCTGCAACGTTGTTCTACCCACTATGGCATTTAGAAGTTGAGTCATTACTGGTACTCAAAAACAACCGCGGCGTCGAAGACAACCGTGTCCGTCATATGGACTACGGCGTACAGTTAAACAAGACAATGTACACGCGCCTCATCAAAGGTCAAGACATCTCGCTATTCTCACCAGGTGACACGCCAGGCTTGTATGATGCGTTCTTTGAAGATCAAGACAAGTTCGAAGAGTTGTATACCAAATACGAAAATGATCCTAACGTACGTAGCCGTCAAATCCCAGCAGCAGATTTGTTCAGCCTGATGATGCAAGAGCGCGCCAGCACGGGTCGTATCTATATCCAAAACGTCGATCATTGCAACACGCATAGCCCATTTGACGCGACGGTTGCGCCGATTCGCCAGTCAAACCTATGTATGGAAATCGCGCTACCGACCAAACCACTGGATAACATCAATGACGAAGAAGGCGAAATCGCGCTTTGTACGCTATCAGCGGTCAACTTGGGTAAAGTCGAAAACGTCAGCGACATCGAAGAGCCAGCTGAGCTAATTGTTCGTGCGCTTGATGCCTTGCTCGACTATCAAGACTATCCCGTAAAAGCGGCTCAAAACGGCAGTATGCGTCGTCGTACGCTCGGTGTGGGCGTGATTAACTACGCTTATTACTTAGCTAGGAATGGCGCACGCTATTCTGACGACAGCGCGCTTGGTCTGACTCATCAGACGTTTGAAGCATTACAGTTCTATCTCTTGAAAGCGTCAAACAAATTGGCAAAAGAGCAAGGTGCGTGCCCTGCGTTCAATGAGACTACGTACTCACAAGGCATCTTGCCGATTGATACGTACAAAGCCGACTTGGATAAAATCTGCCAAGAGCCGCTACATCTCGATTGGGAAACGCTACGTGGCGAGATCACTGAACACGGTCTACGCAACTCTACCCTAACCGCCTTGATGCCGTCTGAGACCTCTAGTCAGATCGCCAACGCGACCAACGGTATCGAGCCACCACGTGGTCTGGTCTCTATCAAAGCGTCAAAAGATGGCATCTTAAAGCAAGTCGTGCCTGAGATCGATAAGCTAAAAGATCAGTACGAGCTACTATGGCAAATGCCAAACAATGACGGTTACCTAAAGCTGGTCGCTATCATGCAGAAGTTCGTCGATCAAAGTATCTCTGCCAACACCAACTACGATCCTGTTCGTTATGCTGGCGGCCGTGTACCGATGAAGATATTGCTAAAAGACTTGCTAAACGCTTATAAAATGGGTGTGAAGACGTTGTACTACCATAACACTCGTGATGGTGCGAACGATGCCCAAGCGGATATGGAAGATGATTGTGCTGGCGGTGCTTGTAAGATTTAAGGTTCTTATTTAAACAAACTTTCTTAAAACTATTGGAGATTTTAAAATGAGTATTAAATTTGCAGATTCAGAAAAGACTATAGTCATTCCTTCTACTCTAGTCTTCACAGATGCTTCAGGGGATAAGCATGAGGTACAATCTAATGAAGTGGAATTCAGTGAAGTTAGAGATGAATTTTCACAAGATATACTAGCTATTAACATGCAAGTAGAAATTGACGAATGCGGTACAGTTACAAATAACGTTATACTTGATAGTAAAGTAGATCATATCAAGAGAAAAATCGTATCTGAAGCATTTGCTAATGTTGGCTACTATAATGAAAACCCCAATAATAGTTATGATGAACGTTCCTACGATACTAATTTAACTCTTTCAAAAGACACTTTAAAAAAAGTGAAAGTTAAACATAAATAAAGTCATGAGTACAGGTTGGGTTATATCAGTATTAATCTGCCCTGTGCTTAACTAATAAAAACTAAATTGGTAGGTTATATTTTATATAAACTGGTTAAAGCTTACGAGACTCAAAAATTCATAAAAACAACCTTTTGAGTCTCGTTTTGTGAAACTAATTTACATTAAGCAAAACAGCTTTCATCTAGTTAGGTATTATTTATGGATGCTACAGATGTAATCACTATTTCGGCTATTTTTCTTGGACCTATTCTTGCAGTACAAATTCAAAAATTTATTGAATATCGGAATGAACACCGAAATAGAAAACTTAGTATTTTCTATACACTAATGTCAACTCGTGCTGCACGTTTAACTACAGAACATGTCAGCGCATTAAATATGATTGATATTGAATTCTATGGAAAAATGTTTTTTGGAAAACGTAAGCAGTCTGAAGGTGAGAAAAAAATTACAAATGCATGGAAATTGTATAATGGCCATTTAAATAATAAGTCTCCGTATGATAACCCAGATATTTGGAATGAAAAAGTTGATGATTTATTTACAGCTTTGTTATATGCAATGGCTAAGTATCTTGGCTACGATTTTGATGAAGTTCAATTGAAAAGAAATTGTTATAGACCTTTAGGTCATGACGATCTGGAATTAGATTTATACAAACTCCGTAAAGGATTAGTAGAAGTGTTAGATGGAGAAAGAGCAGTTCCCATGAATCTTAAAAGTTAATCTAATATTGAGTTTAAAGGTGCGCAAGGCACACCCTGCAAATTACATCCAAGCGGAAGAGTCGTTAATAAAAAAGAAAGCACGTAGGTTGGGTTGACGAAGGAAACCCAACGGTTTGAGTCTTTGTCGGGTCTCGTACCTCTACACCAACCTACTCAAATGCATAGGAAGCGGATATTTTGTAGGGTGCGCCCAATCAGAAGAGTCGTTAAGAAAAAAGAAAGACGCCCTAGCAAGGCTTTTTAGCCCTGAGCGAGGAAATAACGAAGCACTGCTTCGTCCGAGCGCAAGAGAATTTGCATTTTCGCAAATTCTGTAGCAACTATCCTGCTGACGACGATGACTAGGCGGATACAAGCGGTAGGCGGGATTGGCTACTGTTATAATGAAAACATACAGATAGAATTAAAACGATGGAGGTCATGTGCAATATACCGCAATCATCAAAGACGGTGGTTTGTTTATCCCAAACGTATTTTCAGACCTAAACGATGGTGGCTCGCATATCGTACAAGTCGAGGTTGATATTGCAGAGGTGCGTCAGCAGTTAGGTGTGGATGAAGCACCAAAGACAACTATCGCCAAAAAAAGCGTGGCAAAAGCAGCCAAAAAGCCAGTATCGAGATTGGCTAAAAAAGACTTAAAAACAGCAGCGGAAGAATCTGATGTGAGTACCCTACGCAAAAGCGCGCTTGATGAACTAGAAGCGCTTGATGATAGTGAACTGAGCGAGATATTCAAAGCCTATATGAACGATGGGCAAGAGTCATCACAGATATCACTAGAGAACCTCTAAGCTAAAACGCTATAATCCAAAAACGTGTCATAACATCAAATCAAAACCAGTCAAACCCATATAGATTAATAACCGTATCAATTATAAAGGCAGTCCCATGACTTACTCGATTTTTTCTCAAACGCCAAACAATGCGCTAAAAGAGCCGATGTTCTTTGGTCAGCCCGTCAACGTGGCGCGCTATGACCAACAAAAGCACCCGATCTTTGAGCAATTGATTGAAAAGCAGCTGTCGTTCTTTTGGCGTCCAGAAGAAGTCGATGTGTCACGCGACCGTATCGACTTTAGCAATCTGTCCTCGCATGAGCAGCACATATTTTTGAGTAACCTCAAGTACCAGACCCTACTCGACTCTATCCAAGGTCGTAGCCCAAACGTGGTGTTACTGCCGCTGGTGTCTATCCCTGAGCTTGAGACCTGGATTGAGACATGGTCATTCTCTGAGACCATTCACTCACGCAGCTATACGCATATCATTCGTAATATCGTCAATGATCCAAATATTATCTTTGATGACATCATGCAAAACGAGCACATCTTAGGTCGTGCCTCTGATATCGCCCAGTATTATGATGAGCTGTACCGCAACTCGCAGCTATATAGCTTGTACGGTCCAGGTACGCACAATATCAATGGCGAGCAAGTCACGGTTGATTTAAGATCATTGAAGAAACAAATGTACCTATGCATCATGGCGGTCAATGTCCTAGAAGCCATTCGTTTCTATGTGTCGTTTGCTTGCTCGTTTGCCTTCGCTGAGCGCAAGTTGATGGAAGGCAATGCTAAAATCATCAAGCTGATCGCTCGTGATGAAGCGCTGCATTTGACGGGTACGCAGCACATGCTGAACCTTATGCGCAATGGTCGTGACGATCCTGAAATGGTTGAGATTGCCGCAGAGTGCTATGAAGAAAGCATCGAGATTTTCCGTAAAGCTGCTGAGCAAGAAAAAGAATGGGCAGGCTATCTGTTCAAAGATGGCTCGATGATTGGTCTAAACAAAGACATCCTTTGCCAGTACATCGAGTACATTACCAACTTGCGTATGGAAACCGTCGGCTTGCCAGCGGCGTTCCCGAACTCAAAATCAAACCCAATCCCGTGGATCAACACGTGGTTGTCGTCTGACAATGTGCAAGTAGCACCGCAAGAGACTGAGATTAGCTCGTACTTGGTTGGTCAGATTGACTCTGACTTATCAGACAGTGATTTTGATGATTTTGAACTGTAAAAAGCTGAATTATAAGAGCTGAGTTATAAGAGCTTTGAGCTATAAAGGCTTTAAATTATAAAAGCTTAGAATTATAAAGGCTTGAGCGGTAGAGATTTGAAGCTATAAAATTTCTACCGCTGTAATCGTCTTATGGGTTAATAGTAGGGATAGCAATAGCACAGACATATCCCAATAGGATTAACGATGACTTGGGTAATGACCAGTAAAAAGCAGTTCTATCTACATGATGACGAGAGTCTGCTAGATGGACTGCTACGCACCGGACACGATGTAAACTATCAATGCCGCGAAGGCTACTGTGGTAGTTGCCGAGTCAAACGTATTGCTAGTTCGCATACAGTTGATTATCCATTTGACCCACTGGCGATGATTGAAGAAGATGAAATCCTGCCTTGCTGTTGCCGTGTGCAAGGTGTCATCTACATCAATCATGACCCGATTGAAAAGTTATAGCAGAGTTATAAGCAATAGTGGCTATAAGCAAAAAGGGTTATCAGTAAACAAAGCTAATCTTTGAGTTCAGAAAAATCAGCTCCAACAAAAAGCGCGCTCCTTATCTAAAGGAGCGCGCTTTTTTATGCTATCAGCTAAATAAATGTGCTGACTCATATATACATTATGAGCCAGCACATAGTGGTAAGAATAACCTACGACGACTTACTGCGACGCGGCATCTTGTTCAAACAGTTTCATCAGCTCTTCGCGCATACGATCACGCTCTGCCTTTGACATCATTGGCGTTTCTTCATCACCTTGGATGTTTGGCTGCTCCATTCCGCCCAGGCTCTCATTTTGTAGTACGACAGGACGCTCAAGTGGCTCTTGTGCTGGACGCTCTTCTAGCGTGATTTTTACTTGGGCGTTTTTACCTTGACGCAATATCTGCGCATCCAGTTCAGTGTTTGGTGGCTTACGAGCAACATACTGAATCAAGGTATTGGCATCTGTCATCTCAACATCATCGATGGTTAGGACGATATCACCGACACGTAGACCGCTTTTTGCCGCTGGACTGTTATCAATGACGTTTAGTACTTCTACGCCTGTTGATGTCTCTAACTGCGTTGGGTCACGTAGCTGTGACTGAATCTCGATACCTAACCAACCACGACTGACACGGCCGTCTTTAATCAAAGCATTCATCACTTGCTCAACCAGTGCCGTTGGAATCGCAAAGCCAATACCCATCGAGCCACCAGAGCGCGAGAATATGACGGTGTTGATACCAACTAGCTCGCCATGAGCATCGACTAGTGCGCCGCCTGAGTTACCAGGATTGATTGCCGCATCGGTTTGGATAAAGTCTTCAAACTTATTGACGCCCAGTCCAGTACGACCAGTCGCTGAGATAATCCCCTGCGTCACTGTCTGACCCACACCGAATGGATTACCAATCGCTAGCGCCAAATCACCCACACGAATCGGATCTTCGCGGAATCCGAGTGGTGTCAGCCCTGTCATATCGACCTTGATCACGGCTAGATCACTATCAGGATCTGTACCGATGATTCTGGCACGACTCTTACGACCATCATTGAACGCGACTGTGATCTCATCGGCCTTTTCGATCACATGGGCATTAGTCACGATATAGCCATCTTCTGATACGATCACACCAGAGCCTAAGTTGGTATTGCCCTGCTCTTGTGATGGGCCACCATGATATTCAAAAAACCGGCGCAGTACAGGGTCATCCATATAAGGATGCTCGGTCATCGTTTGCGTCGTATAGATATTGACTACAGACTGCGACGCGCGCGCCACTGCATTATGATAAGAAGAGATAGGCGCTGGCGTGTCCGACACTGGTTCTGCTGCTTGCTGCTCAGCAGGCGGGGTTCTCGGCGGCTCCCATGTGGCCTCCGACGTCGACTTCATACTCGTGAACAACCAGATAAACGCTGCCAACACTAGCAGCAATAAGACCCAAGGTAACCATTTTAATAAAGACGCCTTGTTATTGGTGTTCCGGGATGACGACATATAAAACCTCTATAAATTTATTGCAAACAGACAGTGAAAAACGATGTGAGATAATAGCGACCGCTTAGCTAGTCTTGACCCATCAATTGAATGGTCAAATGCTATACAGCTAGGCAGACTCACGTGTATAAATTATAACCGCAATACCAGTAAATAGTAACGTATCGTGTACCATTTCAGTTATCCAGCTTGTCTGCTTGCTTACAACGGCATGTTAAAATAGCTTTTACGATATTCAACACTTAAGCATTTCGAGAATTGAACGTAAAGCTAGAAGCCCAAAACCAAACACTCTCCAACATGATAGATAATACATAATCTTTGCTTAGTTAATCTATAGCACCTTACGACATACACTTTATTGATGACAGGAAAACATAATGACTGCAAATCATACGACAGCTGAATTAAACACTCAAAGCATTAGCGCTCAGGCGTTGACACAGTTCTGTGACGACTACTTATCTACCAATGCGTTTAAAGACTATGCACCAAATGGTCTGCAGGTCGATGGTGGACGCCCGATTCAACGTATCGTCACTGGTGTCACGGCTTGTGAAGCCTTGATAGATGCTGCCATCGCTGACAATGCCGATGCAATTATGGTGCATCATGGATACTTCTGGAAAGGTGAACCTGCTACGCTCACTGGGATGAAAGGTCGACGCGTGCGCAAGCTGATGCAACATGGTATCTCTATGATTGGCTATCATCTACCGCTTGATGCACACCCAATCTCTGGCAATAACGCAAAACTTGCTGACATGCTCGGCATGACGATCAACGGTGCGCTCTATCCTACCGAGTCACATCCTGTAGGCAATATCGCTACTTGCACACCGCAAACTGCTGACGATCTCATTGCCACCATTACTCAAGCTTTAGGTCGCGCGCCATTACATATTTCAGCTGAGTATCATGCAGACTCAGCTGCTCAGACAAATGGCAGGCTGATCGAACGTGTGGGTATATGTACAGGCGGTGCGCAGGATATGATTGAGCAAGCAGCTACTATGGGCTGTGATGCGTTTATCTCAGGAGAGATATCTGAACGTACCACGCATAGCGCGCGTGAGCTTGGGATTGACTATTTTGCTTGTGGTCATCATGCAACGGAGCGTGGCGGTATTCAGGCGTTAGGAGAGATAGTCGCTCAAAAATTTGGCCTGCCAGTTACTTTTATTGATATCGAAAACCCAGCATAACGCAGCCACTTAAAAAGCCATTTTAAACGGTTGTCATTTATAGAGAAAATGATAGTTCGACAGCCAAACTAGACTTGCTAACAGCTATAGTCAAACCATAAGCATAAAGTCCAGTTTGACTACTATTTAAACTTTGTTATTCTATTTTTGATTATTACGTACCAAATATCTGGAAAATTAACCGTTTATATCTCAATTGTTAAGTTTTATCGCTTTTTTCTTAACTCTACTTGAATAATGCAATTAGTAACCGCATATTACTACCCGTAAGAAAGAACGTTTTGTCATGAAACTTCCCATTATTACAGCTTCCGGTTATGGCACCAAAATAATGCTGGTAGTTGTTTAAAACTTTATCATGCTATATCAGCGATAAGATTTTAAACCGCTACCCATTGAAATACTATGTTTGCACTATGTATGTTAGCAGCATGGTATTTTTTTATTTTTGGTGTCGCGATGACGGTATGACCTAGTTAGTTTGATAGACCGCTATAAACTATCAATTCTGGTTATTTTGCTTACCCTCATTGCTGGACAAACAACTTTAGTAGCCAGCTATTCTATTACTAGTAACTTAATATTAGTGATTCAAAGTATAGCCAGCCATCAAAGTTAGCATAGTTAAAACAGATGAATGTATTTGCCTCATTGGCAAAACCTTACATCAATGTTTCAAGCTATGTTTTTGTCTCAATAACTTAATCATGACCTTACCTATGTTTGATATATAGTTGTTTGGCCACTAGCCATATTTAGTTATCGATGAAGGAATCATCTGATTTATATCCTTCGCGTTGTTGTGCGTTCAGTATTTTAAACCAGTACTTATAAATACGGTTTAGAACGTTTTTATGACATATCGATAGCTGGCTGACGACAAACTATCCCACTAACTCTTAGAGAGAGAGTACGCTAGTGGCGCTATAGTCAAACAAGATAGAGCGGCATTTATCCTATTAAAAATGCCACTCTATTTAAGACACGATATCGATATATGTCAATATTATGCACATATGTTTATACGTGTTTTTGCGGTAAGAAGGATGGCTAAAATCAGGAGACATCCATGCAGCGTATTACTTATCGTGTAAAAGTATCTGCGCAAGGGGCCAGACGCCGTATTTCTTATTTACTGCGTCCATCTAAACGCCTACTGAACACCAAAAGTAACATCGTTTCATCCGTTACCCCTATTGCGTCTAATCGTTTTGCCAGAACCAAGAAGCTGGCACAAATCTCTAGTATCGCTCTACTCTCGTTGCCCGCTGAGAGTTTGACGACCATGAACACATCGGTACCAGCCTATGACAATGTCATGCTGGAAAACACCTTGACCATTGCTGCGGTACCAGGCGATAGCACTTACTTTGCTACCGATGGCTTCCAACATGGTTTTGGGTTTGATCTGGTGCGCACTTATGCTGACGAGCTCGGTGTCGATATCAATCTAAAAGCCTATGCCAGTGAAGAAGCGGCACTAAAAGCACTAAGAACTGGCAACGCTGACATGGCGTTGACTACGGCTAGCACCAAGCTAAAAAGCCAGCTGAACCTATCGTCTATCAATGTCAGCTGTGGTTATGATTCTAGTCTGACTAAGAACGGACTACATCCTAAGGTAAGTTGGACATTTAGCTCATCCAATGATCCACTATCAAGAAAGGCCAGTTACTTTTTGTGCGATAGCATCAAGCTAAAAAACACACAAAAACTTGCCGCGTTCTACAATCAAAACTTGCTCAAAGATGCCTATAGTCAGGATCATTTCCAGAGAACGTTGACGGAAAAATTACCGGACTATCAGTCTTCGTTTGAAGAGCAAGCACGTAATTATAATCATGATTGGGAACTATTGGTCGCGATGGGTTATCAAGAGTCACACCTTGATGCCAACGCTGTCTCGCCGACGGGCGTACGCGGGTTAATGATGCTGACCAATAACACTGCAAAAGCGATGGGCGTCTCAGACCGTGTCGATCCTTACCAAAGTATTGGCGGCGGTGCACGCTATCTAGAGCAAGTGAAAGCAGACTTCTCTGATGTGCCAAAAACTGACCGTATCTGGTTTGCCCTTGCAGGTTATAACATGGGTCCCAATGCGGTAAAAAGAATCCAGCGCGAACTACGAGCTCAAGGTATCGATGATAAGAGTTGGGCGAACGTCTATGCTTATTTAGCAGATAATAGAGCGTCGAATAGCCGCTATGGTCAAGCCATGCATTATGTCAGTAATATCAGAAGCTATCTTGAGACTATTAAAACTCAGACGGTCTAGTTTGTAACTATTACTAGACGGTTCGCAAGTTTATTTCTAACAGTAAGTCATTCTTATTAAATAAAAAAAGCTGCTCTTATAAAGAGCAGCTTTTTTTGTGCGATACGATTCATAGTTAATATTAACGACGTCTTATGTAAACGGTATCCATTAATATCTTATTCATTAACGATTAGGTACAGTCAGACGCTGACCACGTTGCAACATCGTATCAGCAGCGATATTGTTCATATCAGCCAGCTCTTGCGTCGATACGCCATATTTACGTGCTAGACCAATCAAGCTATCACCCGAACCAACCGTATAGCTTACTGTCGCTTTTGGTACTTTAAGCGTTTGGCCGCGTTGTAGCTGAGCATTAGTCGCTAGATCATTGGTCGCTGCCAAATCCTCTACCGATATGCCAAACTGACGTGCTAGAGCAATTAGGCCATCGCCAGATTTTACTTTGTAGCTTTCAGTGTTACCTAATTTCGTACCACTGCTTGTTGAGCTACTACTACTGCTACTAGCAGAGCTGTTGCTTTGGCTGCTACTAGATGCACTTGCTACACTGCCGCTAGCAGGAATAGTGATAGTACGGCCCAGTATCAGATTCGAGTTGGTATTTAAGTTATTTGCTGATGCCAAATCACTTAAGCCAATATTGTAACGTTTGGCGACACCCGTTAGCGTATCACCTGATTTTACTTTGTAGCTGACCGCTTTGTCATTCAACTGACGATCGACCAATTCTTTAGTAGCAGGTACTTTAATCGTTTGACCACGTTGCAAGCGAGCTTTTGCATCAAAGTTGCTGTTTACCGCAGCAAGTTCTGTTGCACTCACTCCGATGCTATTCGCAATACCAATCAGCGTATCACCTGATTTTACTTTGTAATTGGTGGTCGCGACCGAACTTGAGCTGTTACTACTGCTAGCACTTGTCGTACTTGCAGCATAGAAATCAACACTGGCTGGCACTTTAAGTGTCTGACCAACATATAGCGAACTTGTGCTGTTGATACCGTTGAGACTGGCTAAAGTATCTGTCGACACATTGAATTGACGTGCCAATGCAATTAATCCGTCCCCTGCTTTTACTTTATAGTTTTTGGTCGCAGTGCTTGATTTACTCGGTTTGGTAGAAGGCGCTGCAGGTGTCGTCGCAGGGGCAGTCACTTTACCCGGTATGAGCCATAATTTTTGACCTCTGAGCAGATCAGCACGGCTGCTCAGATTATTGTAGCTGGCTAGCTGAGTAACTGATAAGCCAAAACGATTGGCCGTACCGATAAGCGTGTCACCACCTTGTACAACATAACTATCAGGCTGACTAGCAGCTGCGTTGTTAGCAGTACTCAATGGCTCGATAGTCTTGGCGTCATATAGATATAGCGTGCTGCCAGAGAGCAGATTGGCACTGGCATCTATCTGGTTCCATTCTGCGATATCACGCCAGCTAACCCCTGCTCGACTCGCAATGTTCGAGAGCGTATCGCCACGTTTTACCGTATAAGTGGTACGAGTGCCTTGTGGTTTTGGTTTACTTACCGAGGTTTTAGCAAAGCTAAGTTTTTTCTCTGCGCCACTCGCTTCTAAGATAGACTGCTGCGTCTGTACGGCTGATAGATTGATGTTGCCGTCAGCATTGATAACATTGGTCTCAGATGTATTTCTACGGATTTGATTAGCAATAAAATCACGCTCTTCTTTGCTAAGCGGTGGTTCTTGAACAATTGTATTGTTCTGAGTAATCTGAGCTGAGGTAGTCGGTAGACTGTTACTGCTCTTAAGCTCAGCGTTGATTTTGTTGGTCTCTGCAGTGGTCAGTGGTGGCTCAGTACGAGCTGAGGAATTACCGCTATATACCGAGCTGCTAGTTGGTGTCGCAGATGGTGAGATATAGCTTGTGGTCTGCTGAGGTACACTTGCGCTAGCCGCATAATCAGCCAATGCGCTACCAGTAGATGGTAGAGATGAGGCAGTATATGGTTTGTTATTATAGCTTGGCGTAGTCGCTGTCGTACTTGAGCTACCTGCGTTATTTGATGCAAGCACGTTACCTGTACCGTTACCTCTGAGCCCACTTAATTTAGCATCGGCATTGAGGCTGACGTCGTTTGGAATGATGACACGCTGCGGGCCTGAAGAGTCAACACGGCCTGAGGTCAGTGCAGTATTTAGACGCTCTAGCTCATCATAGCTAACGCCAGTTAACTGCGATACTTCTGCCAAGCTCACACCATAGTTAACGGGTACACTACGGAAATGCTGACGGTTAGCGATAGCTGGTAGATACACACCATACTGCTCAGGCTTAGCAACGATTTCGGCTACAGCTAAGAAACGCGGCACATAGTTCATCGTTTCAGTCGGCAGTTGGAGTGACCAATAGTCTGTTGGTAGTCCGCGCGCTGCGTTGGCATCGATTGCTTTTTGTACACGGCCAGGTCCAGCGTTATAAGCAGCCAATGCTAGCTCCCAACTACCAAACTGGTTGTGCAATGCTGTCAAAAAGTCATAGGCAGCACGTGTCGACTCAATAACATCACGGCGACCATCATAAGTGCTGCTTTGATTCAAGCCATAGATACGGCCCGTACTTGGAATAAACTGCCATAAGCCCGCCGCTGCTGCACTACTCGTACCACTTGGATCGTAAGAGCTTTCGATAACTGGTAACAAGGCAAGTTCTGTTGGGATATTGCGACGCTCTGCCTCTCGTACCGTATGATAGATATAACGACTGGCACGTGCAGTTAGGCGATTTAGATAATCCTGTCTACTGGTAAACCAGCTTTTTTGACCTTCAATACGCTGATTATAGATTGGCTTACCACCATTCATGCGGTAGCCTGCGCGTAGACGATTCCACAAATCACCATATTGCTGAATAGCAAGTTGGTTACCTTCTACCATGGTCATGTCAGTGGCTTCTAACAAGTCAGCCAACTCATCCAAACTCTCTGCGTCCAAAAACGCAGTTGAGTAGTCTGCACTACTTGTATTAGCCCCTTGATTGGCAGGACTTTTAGTGATGACAGATGAGCTATTGGTCGCACCTTTGTTTTTTACCGCTGATGTATTGCTACACGCACTAATCAGTAAAGTGGATACCGCAAGCGTCAATGGCAACGCAATAAATGAGCGAGAGTGTGATAGCACAGTAGACATGATATTGGAGGTTTCCTAACGACAGAAATTAATAAGATAAAGTTGATAGATAGTATAGTATGCAATGTAAAGCAAAGACTAGCCTAATATAAAAGATAATAATAGACGCTCAAGTAGCCTATAAAACTAAGTAATGACTAGTGTTAGCCAACTAAGACTTTTTATAGGTCGAAATTGCAGCTAGCTCAATCAGATATTGTTTATATTACCTATTGTATTTTGAATCTTGCTTGATTAATGGCGACTTAATTAATAGCCACCTGTGATACTGCGCGCAAGAGCACTGCATTACCAGTAGATAAGGTCAAGGTCACACGAGATGTGGTGACAAATGATACTTGCTGACCGTTTTTTACCCAGCTCTCATTGGTCGTCACATTGGCTTTGGCTTGTGAACCAGTAATCACCACGTTGTCTACCGAAATATCGTAGCGATAATTAGATGTGTCATTCCAGCTGTTTTGCAGCAGCTTTAAGTACGCATCTTTGTCTAGACTGGTAGATTTACCTTTTCTAGATAAAGAAATAAGCGCGTCATCTGACACAAGGCGCGATACCTGATTGATGCTCTGGCTATTCGCTGATGCTTTCATTGCGGCGGCATAGTTCTGTACCAAATCTTCGGTCATAGTTGCCGCTTGTGCATTGATACTGATGGTGCTGGCTACTGCTACGATTGCAGTGATGCTGGCGCTTTTCATCAATAGAGCTAATAGCCTATTTCCCAATAATTTTTTCATGATAATCCTTAGCGATATTTTTTTCGTTAGTGTCATATATTGACGATTAACGCTCTTTTATCATTTATTTTGGCAGTGTATCTGTATAGATATATCTATATAAGTATACTCATATCATATGCCGAGCCTATCATCGAATTCTCACAGCCATGTGACACCCTGTGTAATTATTGCGAATAGAAACACAGGCTATCAAATCAAATACTCTTAAGGTTTTATGCTGTAAATCCTAGCTCAAACGGTTAGATGCTTTGTAGCTCTAGCTTGATAGTCAGTCCATAATGAGCTGACCATTGTTAAACCATCAATCTTTAGAACCGTCAATACTTATCGTTAAGCTATTAACGTTAGAGTTTGGCTTCATTAAGGCATCATTAAGGCTTCGTTAGGATTTAGGTTCGTTATTACTGTCTTCATATTGCTCATCATCGCTGAGCTTCATTCCTAAACGCTCTACCCGTCTGTCCATCATCTGACGAGCCAAGGCCTGCATGTCTTCGACGCGGTCTATCTCATCGACAATCTCAAGACCCAACAATGTCTCAAACACATCTTCTAACGTGACAAGCCCTTTAACTTCACCATATTCACCGACTGTAATCGCAATATGAATACGGTTTTTTAGCATCAACTCTAACAAATCAAACAGCTTCATCTTAGAGAAGACAAAAGTGATGTCGCGCTGAAATTGCGTCAACGGCTTGTGCATAGCATGGTTAACTTTAGCCAACAGCATATCGGTTTTTAGGACAAAGCCTGTAATGTTATCCAAATCACCATCATAGATTGGCAAGCGAGAAAACGTCAGCTTTGGACGATCAACCAATAGCTCAGCAACGGTTTTGTTCTCTTCGAATGCGAGCATCACCGAGCGCGGCGTCATGATGTCTTCGACTTTAATCGCGCCAAACGCGAGCAAGTTACGAATGATACGCGACTCTAGTGGGTCAATTTGTCCTGACTCTTCGCCGATACTAGCAAGAGCAGCAAACTCGCGGCGACTAAAGGTTTGCGGCTCTTTACCGCGTACTAATAATTTCGTCAGACGCTCTGAGAACCAGATTAACGGGTATAGCAGCATGATGATGCCACGAACGAAATAAGCAACCAGACTGCTTAGTTGACGCCAGTAAACTGTACCCAGTGTTTTTGGGATAATCTCAGACAAGAATAAGATAGCAAGCGTCATGAGGGCCGAAAACAGACCAAACCACGCACTACCAAAGACGATCGTAGCCTGTGCACCCGCCCCGATAGAGCCGAGTGTATGGGCAACCGTATTTAACGTTAGAATAGCAGCTAGTGACTGGTCGATATTGTCCACTTTCAGGCTTCTAAGCATGTCTGCTTTTTTAGGACTGGTTTCTTGCACATCCGCAATAAACGATGGCGTCATGCTTAGCAAAACAGACTCTGCTAATGAACAGACGAAAGAGATACCAATGGCGAGTAAGACAAAAAATATCAATAAAGAAACGCTAAGCGCGGTTGGTGCCGCCGCCTCGCTAGATGTTGATACAGCACCAGCTGCCCACACTGCCTGCGGTAGCATAAAGATTGCTAATACAGATAGTGCCGAAAAAGAAGTATAACCAAATCGAGAACTAGTCGTCATTCTCGGGGGAGGTTCTGCAGATGCGTCTTTACGATGAGCGCGCGGACGACATAAACGAGGTACAAACATAAAAGTGGTGAACAAGTTAGGTAACCTAAAAAGAGTAAAAGGAAGATAATGTCATGAGCAATTTATATTGATTTTCAGATTATCTTTAACAAAATAATAAAAGATATCTATCTATCGTATAAATAGTTACTCAAAGCTGATTTAGCTGATTTAATCGCTATTTCAAAGTCATACTATGCTTCAATAAGCCGTAATCTGGTTCAATATATAGCATACTAAATACAGGCAATCATTGCCATTTGATAGTAGCATTGATGATACCATTTCACAATAAGTCACCATTTTTAAGTTTTTGTTTTTTGACGACTTTTATTGCCCTATTATTAACGGTTGTATGACGACATCTTTACTAGCCAATTCATGACAGCTATTTAAGCTGAGGCTTTATATGGGTTATCTGAATATAGTAAAAACATTGTTGTCCTATCCGTTGGCTGATAGTATGCCTTACGCTAAGAAAAACACGCTCAGCCTATGATTAACAGTTACCAAGTCTGGGATTTTTTGTTACTATGCGTCTAATTTTATTATTGTCTATGACTTACTGAGAGATATTATGAGCTTATTTATTCAAGCTGCCCATGCTGCGCCAGAGACTGCAGGTGCTGCAGGTCTATTCGGTCAGATTTTACTGCCTGTTGCGTTTTTTGCGATTTTTTACTTCTTGGTCATTCGCCCGCAGTCTAAGCGTACCAAAGAACACCGTGCCATGGTTAACGCATTGACCGTTGGTAGTGAAATCATTTTCGCTGGTGGTTTAATGGGCCGTATCAAAGCAATCGAAGGCGATTATGCCGTTGTTAGCCTAAACAACAATACTGACGTGAAAGTACAACGTGCTTCTGTTATTTCAGTATTGCCTGCTGGCACGATCGAAAGCGTCTAATTAGAATGTTCACTGGTTTTTATTAGTGAAAATTTATTAGTGAACATTCGATAGTCGTCACATTAATGAATGTAATGACTAAAAAATGACCGTATATGATTTACGGTCATTTTTCGCTATTAACGCAGTAAGGTAAAATTGCTATATAAATTAGGCTTACTGTTTAGATGTCCTATCTTTATCCAAGTCAGCCATATGGTTTTTGGTGACTGGATAAACAGGCATCTGTATTATTTGCTTTACTGTTTTATGCGTTACTATCATCGCGGATGATCGCAATGGTGCATGATGACGGCTGCTGAACATAGCACTCGACCGTTGCTATCGCTAACTTCCCATCTGCTAACTTGTGGCCTACGTCGCCAGTCGTTTATCAACTTAAAGAAGTGATTATGCAATATCCCGCTTGGAAATACTTACTAATTGCCGTCGTGCTACTCGTTGCCGGTCTATATGCTGCCCCCAACCTTTACCCTGACGAACCTGCTGTGCAGATTACGAGCGCAGCCGCAGGAACTCAGCTATCTGAAGGTATCTTGACCGAGTCTCAAAGCTTACTCGAAGAGGCAGGTCTAGATAACCACGATGGTACGTTTGAGGGCAACAGCGCGCTGGTACGCCTCAACAACCCAGTCGATCAGCTAAAAGCGCAAGAAGTGCTACGTCAAAACTTGGGCGAAGACTATGTCGTTGCCCTTAACCTAGCACAGACGACCCCGCAGTGGCTACGTGATATCGGTGCAAGACCGATGAAGCTTGGTCTCGATTTGCGTGGTGGTGTACGCTTTGTACTCGAAGTCGATATGGACAAGGCGCTTGAACAGCGTTTGACCAGTGCCAGTCGTGATATGCGACGTGAGCTACGTGCTGAGCGAGTAGCAATCAAAGGTATCAAAACCGAAGATCGCGGCGTGGTATTGCATTTTGCTGATACTGATACTCGTAACCGTGCCCAAAACGTATTACAAGGCTCGATGAGCAATACGTTCAACTTGCAGTCTTCTATTGATGATCAAGGTCCTGCATTGGTCTTATCGTATAACGATGCGACACTTGACGAAATCAATAGCTACGCGGTCAACCAGAACTTGACGACTCTACGTAACCGTATTGCTGAGCTGGGTGTTACCGAAGCTTTGGTACAGTCGCAAGGCGCTAGCCGTATCGTCGTTGAGCTACCTGGTGTACAAGATACCGCTGAAGCGAAACGTGTACTTGGTCGTACTGCAAACCTTGAGTTCCGTATGGTGGCAGAAGACGCCGACACCTATACTGGCGGCATACCTCCAGCAGGCACAGAAGCATTCCCATTCGAAACACTGGATGGTCCTCCTGTATTGTTAGATCGTCAAGCGATCGTCACAGGCGACAAAGTAACCAACGCGCAAACTGGCTTGGATGAAAGCGGTCTACCTGAAGTAAGTATTACCTTGGACAGTGCTGGCGGCAAGCTCATGCAGAACGCCACACGTACAGCGGTTGGTCAACAGATGGCTGTATTGTTCATTGAAAACAAACAAAGAATCACTTACGAAGAAGATCCAGTGACTGGTGAGACAACTGAGGTGCGCACACCTTACGCTGAGACCAAAGTCATCAACCGCGCTAACATTCAAGCGGTATTGGGTTCATCATTCCGTATTACTGGTCTAGATAGTAGTGCTGAAGCAGCTGAGCTTGCGCTATTGCTGCGCTCGGGTGCACTTGCTGCACCGATGTACTTCGTAGAAGAGCGCACTATTGGTCCATCACTCGGTCAAGAAAACATTGATAAAGGATTGTTCTCTACGCAGGTCGGCTACCTATTAGTCTTCGCGTTTATGATTATCTTCTATCGCTTGTTTGGTGTGATTGCCAACGTTGCGCTAGCCGTTAACGTTATTATCATCATTGCGATTATGTCGATTTTGGGTTCATCACTTACCCTACCTGGTATCGCAGGTATCGTTTTGACCATTGGTATGGCAGTTGATGCCAACGTGCTGATCTTTGAGCGAATACGAGAAGAGATTGCCAATGGTGTCCGGCCAAAATCAGCCATCGTGGCAGGTTTCGATCGCGCATTTAGCAGTATTTTTGATGCCAACATTACAACCTTATTGGTCGCGTTTATCCTATTTGCGATTGGTACTGGTCCGATTAAAGGCTTTGCGATTACGCTAGCTATTGGTATTGTCAGCTCGCTATTCACTGCAATTTTGGTGACACGTGCACTGGTACAAATTGCTTATGGTAAGCGTAAATCCATCAAAAGTCTGAGCATCGGTTAGGAGAATATTATGGCGATCGATAATAACAACCCTTTAGAACAGCAGAATAATCCTGATCGAAATGGCTCAAACGGTGACACGACCAATGCAAGTACGCGTCGCCGTAACAAACCGCGTCGTGATGGTAAAGGTAGCAATACTAAAACCAATAACCCTACTACCGCAAAGTCAGGCAAAAGCTCTAGTCGTCGCGGTGGTAAAGGTCAAAATGCCAAAGACAGTCAAGTACTGTCTACCGCTGTTGATTCTGACGTAATATCAGGTGACGCCGCTGATGATGCCGCAGCTGTCGCTGAAGGTGGCATCAAAGCAGTGGGTAACCAGCGTATCATTCCATTTATGAAGATAGAAAAGCCAATGGCGCTATTATCTTTGTTTATGGTTATCGGTAGTATCATTGCTATCGCGGTAAATGGTCTGAACTTAGGCCTCGATTTCACTGGTGGTGTTTCAGCAGACGTGCGTTATGAGCAGCCTGTTGAGCAAGTTGCTGTTGTACAAGCACTAGCAGACAATGGCTTCGATGATGCGGTTGTACAGTATCTAGGTACTCGTGAAGAGCTATTGGTACGTCTACCCCCTCAGTCTGACAACGTCGATGGGCTAAGCGCAAACCTGACGCAAGCATTGGCACTACCTAGCAACACCGCTACGATTAGCAACGTCAATATCATTGGTAGCCAAGTTGGTAATGAAGTTTATCTAAACTCAGTCATGGCATTGGTATTGGCACTGGTTTGTATGCTTGGCTATGTTGCCCTACGCTTCCAGTTCAAACTGTCTTTAGGTGCCGTACTGTCACTATTTCATGATGCTGTCGTAACCATTGGTGTATTTGCGCTATTCGGCTTCCCGTTCGACCTGACGGTATTGGCTGCGGTATTGGCATTGATTGGTTATTCATTGAACGATACGATTGTTGTCTATGACCGTATCCGTGAAAACTTCCGCCGTGTTCGTGGAATTACGCCAGAACAGACGATTGATTTGTCATTGACCGAGACGCTACGTCGTACGATTATGACCATCTCAACTGTTCTATTAGTTGTATTGGCAATGCTCTTCTTGGGCGGTGATGGGTTATACTGGTTCTCAGTAGCTCTATTCATTGGTTTGCTTGCGGGTACTTACTCATCGACCTATATTGCCAGTTCGATTCCGCTGCGCATGGGTCTGTCGCGTGATGACTTTATCGTAAAAGTAAAACCAGAGTTTGAAGAAGAAATCGTTACTTTCAACGATCCAAAAATGTTTGAGCAAGACAACGTCTAGTAAGGTATATTAGATAGATTGATACGTTGAAATAGCGTGTCATCAGTCTTTATAGACCTACTGATTGTACAGCTACAACGTTTAAATAAGAGCACCTGACTCATGAACAATGAGTCTAGGTGCTTTTGTCTTTATAGCTGTTTTGTCTCTTATACTAAATGTACTGCCTTATAATTTTATTATCATTTAACGAACATATCTCTTTATCGTTCACGTATAAAAGAGTTACCCATGTCAGCTAATTCCGCAACTTCTCACGCGATGCCACCTATTGATACAAGCTATATACGTATTGTCGCGATTGCGCTGCCTGTGCTACTGGCCAATTTGGCCATGCCATTACAAAGCGTCATTGATACGGCCATTGTCGGCAATATGAATGACACGGCGAAACTTGCTGGTATGGGTTTGGCCATACAACTGCTGTCGCTATTGCTTGTTAGCTTTAACTTTTTGCAGTATGCATCATCTGGACTCGCTGCGCAGGCATTGGGACAACTGGCGAATAATAATAGCAATACATCAGCCGTATCAGCACCTACGCCTTTGTTGTCTATCTTACAGCGTGCTTTGTTATTGGCGTTTGCTATCGGAGCAATATTGCTACTGGCAAAACCATGGCTGATTGATTTTGGCTTACAAGCCCTGTCAGCCAATCCTGAGAGTGGACGCGCGGCGAAAACCTACTTAGACATACGCTTTTGGGGCGTGATCGCGGAGCTGATGAATTTTGCATTTATTGGTTGGTTTGCAGGGCAAGGTAAGACCCGTTATATGCTGTATCAGCAGGGCTTTATTGCTGTACTTAATATCGTACTGACTCTGTTTTTTGTATTTGTAATGCAGATGGGCTTGGCTGGTGTCGCACTGGGAACGACTATTGCATTTTGGTTTGGAATATTGATGGCACTGTGGTTGAGCCGTCAACATCTAAAAATATCGTGGTCTGTATTATTTAAAGCAGATCGACAGTATTTTACGAAAGAAAAAATGCTTAGGCTATTTTCTTTAAACAAAGATATTTTCGTGCGCACCCTTATTTTAACGCTAAGCTTTGCTTGGATTACTCGACTATCTGCCCAAAGCGGTGATGTCATACTGGCTGCCAATGCTATTTTATTGCAAGTATTAAGCATATCTGCCTTCGCTTTAGATGGCGTCGCTGTCTCTGCTGAAACGTTAAGTGGACAAGCTGCAGGACGACGTGATTGGCCACGGTTTCGTATTATCGTCAAACGTACAGGCGTGGTTAGTTATGGCCTTGCTATCGTGTTAAGCGCTATTTGGTGGCTTGCAATGCCTACGTATTTGGGATTTATGACCAATATTGAGTCGGTGTTTACCCTCGCCTATGACTACCATTTATATGCCGTATTATTGCCTCTGGTTGGTGTTGGTGCTTATTGGCTGGATGGGATATTTTTCGGTTTGACGGCTGGTAGCGTGATTCGTAATGCGGCGCTGATACTGGCTGCTATTTTCTTCCCTTTGAGCTGGTTGCTCTATCAGCAATGGGATATGACAGGTATTTGGCTTAGCGTGTGGTGTCTATTATTATTAAGACTAATCATTCTAGGTGGGTTTTTGTACCGTGCTAATCAGACTGGCAGTTATGAGAAACTACAACCTGAAGCTTAGTTAATTTTATACTATGTTTGCTCTATCAATTTTCGATAGATCATTTTTATTAAGCTCGTTTTTTGCTTTTTAATTTTATAGTAATACCGTTTGAATCAATAATTTTTATATCGATAAATTTATAAAAATATCATAAGAAAAATTTAGGATGTCATGTGAATACTCATTCAAATGAATTAAGCCACCAACATAAGAGTCATTATCAATGGGCTGAGGGCTTTAAGAAAAGCTTGCCAGTTGCTATGGGATATCTGCCTGCCGGTATTGCCTTTGGTGTACTCGCACAGGTAGCAGGTATCCCGATATGGGCAACGATTATGCTCAGTATCATTCTCTATGCTGGTGCAGCTCAGTATGCTTGTCTGCCAATGCTGAGCGCAGGCCTACCGATTGGCAATATCGCCACCAATATTGCCGCAATTAATCTACGCCATGTATTCTACGGTATGCCGTTATTACAGTATTTACCAAAAAATAAGCTGGCAAAGACGTATTGTTTGTTTGCTTTGACCGACGAGACTTTTTCGATCATGACCAGCTTACCAAATGAGTCGCGACGAGCGCTTATACTTCCTATCAGTCTCTTCAACCAAAGCTGGTGGGTACTGGCGAGTACGGTTGGCGTAATGATTGGCAGTACGCTCAGTGATTTGGTGCCAAATTTAGATTTTGCTTTGGTTTGTCTGTTTGCAATTCTCGCTTATGAGCAATTTCAAAGTATCAAACGCTACTTCCCGATTGGTATTGCCGTGCTTGGCTTAATCATTGCTTCGCTATTTACCAGTGACTGGTTGCTACTAGTGGCCATCACTATCTGCATGTTTATGATCTTGGTACGTGGGTTTTGGATAGAGCGTCAACAGACAGGAGACTCTTATGACCAGTAGTTATCTTATTTTTGCTACGCTTGCCATGGCAGCAGTGACCTTTATCACTCGTGCGCTACCCGCACTGATACCTAGAAAGCTACTAGACACACCTTGGCTACACCGATTAAATGAGAGCTTGCCATTATCAGTGATGGTACTGTTAATTTTGACTAGCCTTTCCTACCAAGACGTATCGACAACTGTTACTTTAAGCGATACCGAATTACATCTATTAATGGCACAAATCGGCGCACTTATTTTGGTATTGTTTATCTATCATATCAGCCGTCAGCTTTTGGTCAGTATGGTTGTCGGTATTGCAGCAATCAATGGTCTCTTTTGGTTATTTAACAGTTTCTTAGGTTAAAATCACTTCTTTCATTTATGCGATTGTTAGTACTCTTAGCTAAATTTCAAACATAAAAAAGCTAGATTCTATTTAGAATCTAGCTTTTTTTAGCTAAAAACAATGACTTTAGTTTAGCTTAAAGCTCTTCCACACCCATCATATCAACTGGGGTATCAGCCACTATTTGTACGCCTTTTTTACCAGTCTTGGCAGTATCATTACGCTGCTCTTGCAGGTGATCAAGATACGCTTCATTGATCTGACCAGTGATGTAACAGCCGTTAAATACCGCACAATCAAAACCTTCCACTCGGCTGTGTTTGGTATCTTTTACTGCGTCGATCAAATCATCCAAATCTTGGAAAATCAAACGATCAGCGCCGATGATATCACGTACTTCTTCAACGCTATTGCCTGAAGCAATAAGCTCGCTACGTACAGGCATATCAATGCCATATACGTTTGGAAATTTCACTGGTGGCGCAGCACTGGCAAAAGATACCTTGTTAGCACCAGCATCTCGTGCCATTTGAATGATTTCATGACAAGTCGTTCCACGAACGATAGAATCATCAACCAACAGCACGTTTTTGCCTTTGAACTCTAGCGGCACAGCGCTCAGCTTTTGGCGAACTGATTTTTTACGCTGCTGCTGACCTGGCATAATAAACGTACGACCGATGTAGCGGTTTTTCATAAACCCTTCACGGTACTTGACGTTCATTTTTAGCGCCAGCTCCATCGCTGAAGTACGCGACGTGTCTGGAATTGGAATAACTACGTCGATATCATGATCATCACCCCACTCTGCAAGGATTTTGTCAGCCAATTTTTCACCCATACGTAGGCGTGATTTGTACACCGAGATATTGTCCATAATAGAATCTGGACGAGCAAAATACACATATTCAAAGATACAAGGCGTGTATTCTTTTTGCTCTACGCATTGATGCGTATGTAGCTTATGGTTCAAATCAATAAAGATTGCTTCGCCTGGTTTTACATCACGAACGATAGTAAAGCCAGAACCTGTCAATGCAACTGATTCAGAAGCAACCATATACTCAGTGCCGCCATTCGGTGCCATACGCTTACCAAAGATAAGTGGACGGATACCATTTGGATCACGGAATGCAAGTAAGCCATGACCAGTAATCAAAGCGACAACGCCATAAGCGCCTTCACAGCGTTTATAAACGGCTTTTACTGCTTCAAAGATATCATCAGCCGTTGGATGCGTTTTGCCTAGATTCTGCATCTCATGTGCCAGTACGTTTAACAGTACTTCAGAATCTGAGTCAGTATTAAGATGGCGGCGATCTTCGATATACAAAGATTTGGCCAAACTCTCAGCATTGGTCAAGTTACCATTATGCGCAAGGGTAATACCATAAGGCGAGTTGACATAAAATGGCTGAGCTTCAGCGCTGCTAGAAGTACCAGCTGTCGGGTAACGAACGTGACCGATACCGAACTTACCAACCAGTTTCATCATATGACGATTCATAAATACGTCACGTACCATGCCATTTTCTTTACGTAGATAGAGTCGCCCATCTTGCAAAGTGACAATACCTGCTGCATCTTGCCCGCGATGCTGTAGCATCGTCAAACCGTCATAAAGAATCTGATTGACTGGTTCGTGAGCTGCAACTCCAATGACTCCACACATAATAGCTATATCCTATTTTGACTCATACATTAGTACGACAATAACGGCAAACTTAACGACAGTATATTGCTAAAATCATTCACTGTCGCACGCCGCTAACCTGATGATATTGTAAGAAACTTAACGAGATTTTTCGATAATCTATGTTTGATTATCAGTGACACGTGTAAACATTTAGAAGTATAAAAAGAAGTAAAATAATAGACAGTTGGATAAAATAATAAGCAATTCAACAATTACGACTGATTGACCTGATCCCAAGCCATACCCAATACGTCCGATACTAGAGCCTTGCCCATCGGTGCATACGGCATCAGCTCAGGCGCTAGTACTGAGGTTTGCCACTGCGGCATCTGTACTAGCAATGGCGCACTGACGCTCAGTACAACCAAGACCATCAATACGTTTTTGGCAGCACCCAGTACGCCGCCCGCCATTTTGTCCAAGACGCCCAAACGTAAGGTTTTGAGCACGCCTGAGAACACGAAAGCCATCAGATGCATGATTGCTAATATGGCAATCACTACCAATAGAAAGGCCATGGCCATCTGTAACACAGGGTTTTGGACGATACCCGTTAATTGGGGCGACACTACTCCTGCCAGCCTAGTAGCAGCGATAAGAGCGATAAACCAACCTACCAAGCCTATTGCTGTTTTAATCAGTCCTACTTGAAAGCCGCGCCATAAGCCAATCAAGACAACGATAGCAATCACAATATCTAAACCACTCATGCTTTACGCCTTATTACCTTATTTATTGGATTAGCTTTCCATGGCATCGTAATAGCCACCGATTGCCTGAATGCAAGACTGCACCAGTCCAGGCCCACGATAAATAAGCCCTGTGTAGAGCTGTACCATGTCTGCGCCTGCTTCGATTTTTTTGACGGCTTTGGCACCACTATCGATACCGCCTACGCCTATCAAAGCGACTTTACCATCTAACTGATCAGAGAATTGTTGCAAAATCTGGGTACTAATATGACTCACAGGACGGCCTGATAGACCACCCATTTGGTCGCCATCACGCAAGTCTTCGACACCTACACGGCTTAGTGTTGTATTGGTGGCAATCAAACCATCAATTTCAAAGTCTATTAATTGCTGCGAGATATAATCAACTTGTAATGGCTCTAAATCCGGAGCAACCTTAAGCACTAATGGGACATAAAAACCATATTCAGTAGCTAACTGACTGTGACGGTTTTTAATCGTATCCATCAGCTGAGTCAGCGCTTCACCACTTTGCAAATCACGTAAGTTTTTGGTATTTGGCGATGAGATGTTGACCGTGATGTATGAGGCGTGCGGATACACACGCTCTAAGCAATACACATAATCATCGGCGGCTTGCTCTACCGGCGTATCGGCATTTTTACCAATATTGATACCGATATTGCCTTTATATTTACAGCGTTTGACATTGTCGATTAGATAATCAACGCCTTCATTGTTAAAGCCCATGCGATTAATAATCGCGTCTGCTTGCTTGATTCTAAACAGCCTTGGCTTATCGTTGCCTACCTGTGGTCTTGGCGTGACGGTTCCTACTTCTATAAACCCAAATCCTAACTCAGCCAGCGCGTCAATATAATCACCGTTTTTATCCAAGCCTGCTGCCAGACCAACTGGGTTAGAGAACTGCAAACCCATACAGTCTGTTGGTTGCATTGACTGACCATACGCCAAGCCTAAAACACGCGCTTTATGCGCTTTATCCAATAAAGATAGTGTCATCTCATGGGCGTGTTCGGGATCCATATTAAACAAAAAAGGACGAAGTAAGGCATAAGACATAGTGATGGCAGACCCTGCTTGGAAGAAATAGTGAATAAAAAATACGAATGAAATCGGGCGCAGCGATTATATCAGCTTAACAGAAATAAGAGCAAAGTTTCAGTCGCTAAATTTCTACATTTAAGCAGTAACCAATACTGATGAGTCTCTGCTACATAACAGTGAATTGTCGTTTTCTAAGCTAAAGACATAGCACAAAGGTACTTTTAAAAATCTACGGTACTGGACGCCCATCAGTCAACGCAATCCAACCACGTATAATGCGATATAAATGCCAGATGAAGGTAAAGGTCATAATCAGTAAACCAAGCCCAGCCAGTAATATAGAGCCAATAGCGATATTGCCACTATCCGCCAATACGCTAACGCCAAAGCCGCCTAGCGCAAAGGTAATCAAAATGATGCCAATGACGAACCAAACGATACTGTACCAAAAAGTCTTAATTTGCCAATCGAAATGCGTGGCTAACCATGAACCATTAGCATCATGGCGCTTGGCATAATTCATGACAATCGGCACAATCCACAGTAAACCCGCAGTAAAGTAGCTGATCACATAGAAGAAATAAGTGATGTGATTATAAGTAATTAACGAACGGCGCTTATCGTTGCTCATACTGTCCCGCATTATGTGAGGTTTTCCTTACTAGTAATATTTTTGTTCGATAGTCATATGATTAACTATTTAATGGAGCCGGATAAATGGCTTTTCAATGATACCAACGATAAAGCTGTATTCTGCTGTCTAATATCGAGTGTCGAGTACTAAGCATACAGTGATATAAGTATCTAAAATTTCTGACATAAGCATCTAAAATATTTATCACAAAATGATGCATTTTAAGAAGTGACCGTTGCTTGTACCTGAATAGATTTATTGGTCAGGTCTTGCTGCATAGATAACTGTGTAAATTGCCAGCCTTGCTGTTCAAGCTTACCCAGTGCAGTGCTGACGACCGCTTGACTAGGATGCGTAAAGCTCAATTGCACTGCATCGCCAGTCGAAACCACCTGAGCATCTGCTATACCTGAGTTATTGAGCAGCGCATTGATACGACTAGCAGGCGGCATATCAACCTCTCCAGTAGCGTTATTCCCAGAATTCAATGCACTACTATCAATATTACCTGCTTGAGCACGCAACCAAAAATAATCCGCCACTTGCTCCTGATAGTCGTCTTTACTATCGCTTGCTGCTTGATGAACGCTATAGCCACCATAGCCGCCTATAAACAACAGTAAAAATATAGACAATATAGCTAATGCGAGTTGATCACGGGGAGGTAATGCTTGCCAGCGCGTCGTTAGTACATTCTGATAATTATTCATACGCTCTGACAATACATGAGCCTTAGTACTGGTTGCAGAAACAGCTGCATTACGTTTGGTACGGCGTTGTAATCGTTTCATGTTTTGACCTTTATTACCAATACCTTGATGAGTTACGACGCTGCCGCATTGCTTGCCATGTCGCTGTTTTCTGCAATATTATTTTCTATCACATTAACAGTGACTTGACCACTAAACTGACCTTGCTCATTACTATTCACTTGCGCAAGTTTGGCATTCAAGCCTTGCGCCACCAGTGTGCTTGTGAATTTATCAAGACTACTACGATCTGGGGCAATCAAGGTAAAGCTGAGCGCTGATGGCTGCATTACTAGCGACTGTGCATGCAATGAGGACTGTTTAATTAATGGTGATATGCGTGACAGTGCGGCCATATGCGATGCAGGCGCTTGGCTATCGCTACGCAGTTTTGGTTGCAGCTGTACTTGCAGTTTGGTGCGCGTACTCAGTGGCTCATCAGCAAACCAAGACTGATATTGTGCCGCAATTGCAGTCTTGGTTGCTGCGGTCGCTTCATTATACTTATACCACTGCACACCATCGGTTGCCATTTGCAGCACTAACGCTGATAGCGCAACCATCATTGCCACTCGCAAATATGGTGATAATTGTGAGTCAGTAGATTTCATAAAGAAATTAAGCGCGTGACGTTCGGGACTGTCAATTGGCTTAGGTACTGTAGACAGGGTCCTCAGCAATAGCTGATGATCAGCGATCAGCGCTTTAGTTTGCGCCACTAAATCCGTGGATGATGATGAACCTAGTGAGTCAAGCGATGCGTCAACAAGTGCCTCAATAGACGGCAGTACCATTACCTCACTCAAATGCGGGAAACGCTCAAACATTAGCGGTAAATAGCTAACGGCCATACCCTGACGCAATGACTGTCGCAATAGCATAGTCTGCGAATCTTGATAAAGGGTCACTTGTTGACCTGCGCCCTCTTCTGGCGGTGGCAACAACAAAAAATCTGGCAGTAACGCTACTATATTCATACCGGCTAGCTGCGCGCTTTGTTGCCATGATTCAATGTCGTTTTGTGCCAGTGCGTACAGTTGCGTCGTATCAGCATGGCTCAATTGACGGATGTTCAATTGCTCAATAGGCGTTAATGACGTTTCTTCAAATAAGTACTGCTTGCCGCTATTACCAAGCTGTTTAAGCTGAGCAGCATTGAGCGCCGTATCCACTTGCAATGCATGACTTGAGGGAAAATATAGACAAAGCGTCTTTTGGCTATTGGACTTATAATTACCATAGATTGTTTGCAGCTGTTGCCAACCATCAACCATTTGCCATTGCTGTACATCTTCGTGCCAGACAGCTAGCGGGCTATGCTGCGCTCGTAACCAAACATGTAACACTAAACGTGTCCTCAATTATTGCTGCGGTTATCAAAATATCGTTAATGATTAATGCGGTTTTTGAAAGAGCTGAATGACTTCATACAATTAATAAGCGGCATGCTTCGCACAAATACCATTTTAAATCCGTCATATCTAATCAATTCTGCTCTAGCAAATCGTTTCTAAGCAAAATATTAGAATGTCTAGTCTAATAAGGCTGGTCAGGAACAAATCGATCAACTTCCGTTGCCATGCCAGTCATCACAAACTCCATTTCAAACACTCTGGCTTCCGCTAGAGAGAACGACTCTGGATAATCGCCTGTCAGCAATCCCGCGATATAGGCGACGATAGACATATGACAAACAACGACCAAACACTCAGCTTCAATATTGGCAATATCTATCAGAGCTTGGCGCGCATCATCCGAGGGCGTGATATTGTCCTGCACAGATGATAGTACTTGCGGCGCTTGTGACTGGAACGCAGATAAAGTCTGCTGCGCTCTCGTATAAGGGCTGACCACAAAACGATCTGGGCTATAGTGAGTGGTCACATACTCTGCCGTTTGCGCTGCTTGCTGCTGACCAAAGTCCGTCAGCTGACGCGCGCTATCTGGACGTGTCTCATCTTCTGCTTGACCATGACGTACTAATATAATTTTCATAACCTTCCTTGGAGCGCTGAGTTCGACTTTCTTAATACTGATTTTTAATGGTGTGTCTTACTTATCAGCATCGCCATCTTTGCTTTTGCTATTGCTATTGCTACCAGAGGTTTTCATATGAGCCGTAAGCGCAGCATTGCTATGATCATGCGCCATGACAAACTCAACATCGCTACGGAACCCAGCTTCCATTAGATGTAGCGCAACACCTAAAGCAGCCTTGTCCTCATAAATGACCGCATAGAGCGCATGGGTAATTGGCATATAGATACCCGCTTTGGTCGCCTTTTCATGTACTTGCTGAATGGTATTTACCCCTTCAGCAGTTTGGCCAAGCTTTTTGACCGCGGCATCAATGCTCATACCACGACCGAGCATATTACCGATACGATAGTTACGACTTAGCTCTGAGCTACAAGTAGCATATAAATCGCCTACGCCAGATAAGCCCAAGAAAGTGAGAGGATTGGCGCCTTCTTCAACACCAAAACGACTCATTTCTGCCAAAGCACGAGTAAGAATCATCGCCTTCGTATTCTCACCTACTTCATAAGCTGCCGCCATACCCATGGCAATTGCGTAGATGTTTTTTAGCGCGCCGCCAAGCTCGACGCCGCGTATATCATCACTAGCAAATACTCTAAAGAAAGCACTATGTAACGCTGCTTGCACGGCATGACGTAACGGTTCCGATTCACTTGCGATAACCGTGGCAGACGGCATATTTTTCATGATTTCGATAGCAAGGTTCGGCCCTGACATGACGCCAAAGTTCACTTCTGGCAGCACTTCTTTGATGATATCGCTCATCATAGCAAAGGTGTCTTTTTCCATACCTTTGGTCAACGATACAATGGACTGACCACTGATAAAAGGTGCGATGTTTTTTAGCGTTTCACGAAAGGCCAAACCTGGCACAGCGATAAAAATAATGTCTTTATCTTTGACGCTTGCCGCCAAATCATGGCTGTATTTCAGTCGGTCATCAAGCTTATAGCCCGGTAGATACTTTTTATTGGTCTGTGTTTTCGCCATCGCTTTTACGGTACGCTTATTACGTACCCACAGCGTGGTATCACAGCCATTACGTGCGGCTAAATTTGCCATTGCCGTACCGAAGCTACCACCACCTAAAAACGCCAAACGCAGCTTGGTTGGATTGCTATGAATGTCGGCCATATCCTTTGCCACAGCTGATTCAACAGGGCTAGGATTTGACTTTTTACGGCCGAGACCTGACTTGGTTGCTCGCTCAAGAATACCTGCAAGCATACCGTTCTGCTTTTCAGACGACTCTTTATCCGTCTCATTATTAGCACTGGTGTTGTTTTTATTACTATTGTTAGGGCTTGTCATGTTCTTTTATCCGTGTTGACTGACGTATTATCAATAGAATCTATCGGGCTCAGCTACTGGCCTTATTATCTTTGAATTACAACTTTGTGCAATTATAATCTTATAAATAGACAGTACTGAGCTACATTACGACTCGAAGCGAACTAGCGGTTCGATATCAATAGGTTTGCGTTTGGATTCATCCTTGGGACTTGTGCCAGTATAAACAAAAGCGGTCACATAATCATCTGCGCCTACGCCGAAATACGCTTTTACCGCAGGCTCATTACATAGCAGCCCAGTGCGCCAAACGGTACTAAATCCTTGAGCTTTTAATGCCAAGATTAGATTTTGTACAGCAGCGCCCGCACTTAGCATCTGCTCAAAAGGTGGCACTTTTTTGTGTTCTTGCATTTGAGTTACAGCCGTTATGATCAACGGCGCTCGCAATGGCATATTTTGAGTCTTAATGATTGTTTTCTCAGACAACTCTTCGCCATCTTGTAGCGCTTTTGCTTGGGCAGCTTCGAGCAAGGCACGGCCCAATTCATGGCGCGCCTCACCTTGCGTCACGATAAACCGCCACGGACGCAATTTCTTATGATCTGGCGCAGTTGCCGCACATTCAATGGCAGACTCAATCTGCGCACGCGTCGGTGCTGGCTCATCTAGATTGCCCATGCTGCGTCTTGAATTGATCCAACCTATCAGCTCGTCACTGGTAGATAAGATATCATTCGCTGCTACGTTCTTCACAGACAGTTTTTTGTCTTCTACCTCTTGGCTTTCATTATTAGCATTGTCAGTTGTAGTCATTGTTTTATCCTTATTTATTATTATCTATCACTACTTATTATTTATAATATCATTTTCTTATTTTTTAACCGCTATAGAGCAGTTGAGAGCTACACATAGGCAGTCTCAACTAAGCAATAAACTATGCAACATCTTCGACTCGGTGGTCCATGCGTAGATAGTCCTCTGACTGCATCTCAAGCAGACGTGAGCGAGTACGCTCAATCTCAAACGCCAACTTCTCTCCTTGGTACAAGTCTAGAATCGGCTGCTCTGCCCGTACCAATAGTTTTACACGGCGATCATAAAATTCATCGACGAGATAAATAAAACGGCGCGTTGGATCACGCAAGTCGTCATCTAATGCTGGTACAGAGTCAACTAAAACGGTGCTAAATCGTTTGGCAAGCTCAATAAAATCGGCGGCTGATCGCGGCGCCATACAGAGATGACGGAAGTCACAGAATAAGATATCTTCGGTACAAGCGTTGATTTTTACTTCTCGTCCATTGATAGTAATGGGCTCTTTACTGATTTTCTGATTATTCGACAAGCTCGCAAAACGGTTGGCTAACCAATGATAGTTCGCCTTAGTAAGCGGCGCTTCGTATAGCTCAGCTTGCTGCAATACGCGCAGACGATAATCAATCCCAGAGTCGATATTCATTACCGTCGTATGACGCTCAACTTCCGCAATGGCAGGCATAAAACGGTCACGATGTAAGCCATCTTTATACAATCCAGCTGGCTCAATGTTTGAGGTAGCAACCAAAGTTATACCGCGATTGAACAGCATAGTGAACAAATCGCCCAATATCATGGCATCAGAAACATTAGAAACAAAAAACTCGTCAAAACAGATGATAACCGCTTCTTTATAAATAATATCGGCGACTTTTTCGAGTGGATCGCTCTCACCTTGTAGTTTGTTAAGCTCTCTATGGACACGCTGCATAAAATGATGAAAATGCAGACGCATTTTGCGCTCGATGGTCAACGAGTCATAAAACATGTCCATCATCCAAGTTTTCCCGCGGCCGACACCGCCCCACATATAAAGACCCGTTGGCGCGACTGGCTTAGATTTTAAAAAGCCAAAAAACCCTTTCTTTTGCGGTGCGCTATTGATGAGCTGATGGTATATCTCATCAAGATAGCTCATGGCCTGAAATTGCTGCTCATCCCGAGTAAACTCATCTGTACTGACGGCTTTCTCGTAACGTTGCAATGGAGATAAACTCATAATACGACTCATCGTTGGATTAAATAAATATCAAAATAGTAGGATAATTTAGCATAATACTGGTGCTACCAAGCAAGCCATGCTAAACCATATCAAAGCAGAAGCTATCAAGCTCAGCTAGGTAACAAATAAATTAGCTGTCCTGCCCAAAGCTATGCTTGTCTAATAAACCTTTGAGCTCTGATAAGCGACCATGGAAGAAATGACCCGCGCCATCGACCACGCTGACTTCAATGCCTAATCGGTCTGCAAATGCCTGCATATTATCAGGTTCAATCACTTCATCCGCATTACCATAAATCTCAAAAATTCTATCCGCAGGCAGACTAATATCAGTACTGTCGTTTTTTTCGACTGATGGTGCGATCAGGGCAATTTTCGTTACTTCAAAGTCACCCAGTCCCCATATATGTGCAGCTTCAAGCACTTGCTCAGCCACGCGTGCCGTGACATAACCACCAAAAGAAAAGCCACCCAGCCATAGCTTTCGAGCATTGGTTTGTTCAGCAATCCATTGTAGCACGGTCATTGCATCGACCACTTCACCTTCCGCATAATCATGCTCGCCTGTCGATTGACCAACACTGCGAAAGTTAAAGCGCACCACATGCATACCATTATCACGGGCAAAGCGATACATGGTGGTGACCACTTTGTTATTCATCGTACCATCAAACAACGGATTGGGATGGCACAGCAGCGCCACCGTGTCTGTATTTGGATCATTAGGATTGTCATTTTGCCACAGTGCGTCAACCTCGAGCACGCCAGCAGGAGCAGGAATTAATTGCATAGTATTACTTATTAATAAAAAATGAATGGCTCAATTATCCTAGATACAATTTATATTTCAAGTGATTTGCTGTGTACGGATGCGACTTGTTTTATTTTTGGTCAATAACGGTTGGCTACAGTTTTGCAATATTGCTGTTCTCAAGATATTGAACCCGTTTATATCTAGGGCAAGGTTCATCGGCAATATACCCGTAATACAGCACACAATAACTGTCTAGACAGGTAATCTCTAGATAAGCTACATTCATAAAGCTTTGCCTATAGCTAAGACATTCTGCTTATATAAATCAGGAATTATTTATGAATACTTTTAATAAAACTGCTAGCTTGACGGCTACATTAGTGGCTGCAATTGCTTTAAGCGCCTGTCAGAGTACGCCTTCTTCACCAGTTATCCAACGTGCCAACTCTATCTATGAGACAACAGGTATCGCTGATACCAAAGTTAAGGCACAACAAAATGCGATCGATAATGCTCAAAAAACTTGTCGAAGCAAGCAAGTGATTATCGTTGATGATAATGTAAAGTATAATGGTATCTTAAACGAACGCACTGGCCGTATGGTTGGTCAAGTAGGTGCTGTCGTCGGCTCAATATTTGGCACGGGTACACCAGATTTGTCACGTAGCGATGATTACGAATACACCATTAACTTCCGTTGCCAATAAATATCGTCAATACCATATAAATCAGATACAGTGTCAGGCTCACTCAATCTGCTATTTGTAGCACTTTCGCTTGCCTTCCTTGTATCTGGATTATCTTGGATCGACTATATCTAGCTAGAAATATCCATCTACTTTTCTCTACACGACGACCTCTTTTAAACAGAAACAGGTTTACAATCCAATCGCTAACATTAATTGACATACAATTCTTCTCTGATTAAACAGCCAACAAACTGCGATATAGATAATATATCAATCAAAGCTTGTTGGCTTCGCTTTTTGTGCTCTTCTTTTTAAGTTAAACTATCCGCTATCGTATTCAGCACATCCTCGTCAGTCTTTATATTTTCATTATCTTTGGTCTAATATTATGCGCAAACCCAATCTTTCAAATATTAAACAGGCCAAAGTATTAGCACCTGCCAAAGATTTGGCCACTCTAGAGGCGGAACTCGCTGAGCAGGAAGACCATCTAGAGGATACCGTCCTACGCCTAAGTGATTATTTATCAGCGGTTGAAATGGTCATCAAACAAACTTTTGACCACCGTGTCTGGGTAAAAGCTGAAATCCGCAATCTGTCGAGTAAAGGTGGTCATTACTACTTTGAACTGGCCGAAAAAGACGACGATGGCAAAGTGGTCGCCAGCTGCCGTGGCAATCTCTGGCGTTTCAAAGCTGCTCGTGTATTAGCTAAGTTTGAACGTGCAACTGGCATGCCGCTTGAGCGTGATTTGACCGTACTCCTCAAAGTATCGGCAGGCTTCCATGCCCAGTACGGCTTTTCAATCACCATTGAAGATATTGATCCCAGCTATACGCTAGGCGACTTGGCACGGCAATATGCAGAAATGGTCGATCGCTTAACAGGTGAAGGATTATTACATCTCAATCAGCAGTTACCCGCTCCTTTTGATATCGAACATGTGCTGGTCGTCGCTCCTGAAAAGGCGGCCGGATTGGGTGATTTTCAAGCAGATGCCGATCGCTTAGCCAGTACAGGTGCGTGTCAGTTCCACTACCATAATGCGACTTTTCAAGGCAATCATGCGCCTGCTGAAATCCGCCAAGCCATCGTTAGCGCCCAGCAGCAGTTTTACGATATTTATCAGCGTCTACCAGACTTGTTGGTCATTATTCGCGGCGGCGGTGCGGTTGGTGATTTGGCTTATCTCAATGATTATGAGCTGGCCGCTTTGGTTGCTGAGCAGCCTGTCCCTGTCTGGGTGGGTATCGGTCATGAGCGTGACAAAGTCATCTTAGATGAAGTGGCACATACCAGTTTTGACACCCCCTCAAAGGTAATCGCTGCTATCCATAGCCACTTGGCCCAGCTCGTCACTCAGACGCTACAACATCAGGCACAAATCAAGCAAGCGGCTCAGCGTCAATTGAATATTGCTGAGCAACAAACCGCACGCCAGTTAAGCCAAATACAGTCGCAAACGGTTGGGCAGCTCACCGCTCTACGAAAGGACAGTGACTATGCATGGCGCAGTATTCAACAAAGTGCCCAGCGCCAAGTCAAGCAAGCAGTCAGACTGACGGCTGAGCGATACACACAAATGCAAACCTTAGCGCATCAAAAGCTCGCAAAAGCCGCGACTAATAGCAAAAGTTATCAAGAATCAATCATGCAAAACGCACAGCAGCAAATTGTGCAAGCACAGCGTGATAGCGAACATCTACGTGATATTGTGCTATTACATCGACCGTCTCGCGTGCTCAAGCAAGGATACACCATGCTCACGGATGCTCAAAACAAGCAGACGCTCACTAGTAGCAGCCAACTCTATCCTGAGCAAACTGTCAATATCATTTTAAAAGATGGCAACGCAAAAGCGCAGATTCTCGATGTCACTATGGATAAAGAAGCGACAGAAACCTCAGGCGCTCCAACTTAACCACATAATAATATCTACAGATTACTCATCTACTTACCTTTAAAAATTAGGAAATTTTATGACAACCCCTACTCGCCGACGCAAAAAAGCCGCCCCAAAAACCTTTAAGGCGGCTTACGATATCTTAAAAACCAATGCGGCGGAACTGCAGCAACAGGACGAGCCTGATATTGATAATCTGATGACAACGGTTGAAGAGTCTATTGCCGCTTATCGCGTTTGCGAGACTCGTATCAATGCTGTACAGCAAGCATTGGATGTGGCCTTTGCCGAAGAAAAATCTACCAGCAGTGTTGATGGTTAAACGAAAAACAGCCACTAGATAGCAGCTGTTTGGTCAAGCCAAGCGTATCAATCTCATTTGGCACATTTGGCAACGCAACAGTTTGATATTCGGTTTACTCTGGTTCGTCAACCTCAAAGACTTGGCGCAGATAGGCAAGATACGTGTCGTTATTTATCATAGTCTTGCCTGGGCTATCAGACAGCTTGGCGACTGGCTGACCATTGCACTCTACCAACTTGAGTACGATATTAATCGGTGTAATGCCCATATCATTGGTTAGATTGGTGCCAATACCAAAGCTAGTTCTAATGCGACCTTTAAAGTATTGATGCAGCTCCCACGCCTTCTCTAAATTTAACCCATCGCTAAAGGTCAAAATCTTGGTTTTTGGATCTATTTTTAACTTTTCATAATGGGCAATTGCCTTGTCGCCCCAGATATAAGGGTCGCCGCTATCATGACGCAGACCGTCGAATAGCTTAGCAAAATATAAATCAAAATCACGTAAGAACGCATCCATTCCAACCACATCTGTCAATGCAATACCCAAGTCGCCACGATACTCATGCACCCACGCTTCAAGCGCGGCCTTTTGTGAGTCACGCAGACGCACATCTAATGCCTGAAACGCCTGCATAAACTCATGCGCCATGGTGCCTATTGGTGTCATTCCTAACTGCTTGGCCAAATACACGTTAGACGTACCACCGACTATCTTTGGCTCGGCTTTATGTAGCGTCTCCACTACATGTGCCTGCCAGCGTCGACTAAAGCGTCTACGCGTGCCAAAATCCGCAACAATAAATGGCGGCGTCTCCTGACCGTACTGAGTTTGCTTTTCGGCATACTGATGTAATAGCGCTACTTTTGCATCGAGGCGACGTTGCCCTTCTTCTATCACGCTGTCATTAGATAAAGCATTAAAATACAGCTCATTGACGATAGCTAGTACAAATACTTCAAAGAACATCGCTTGAATCATCGGCCCTTCGATGTCGATAAACAGGCGACCCTTATCGTCTGTATTTACCGTAATAAAACGACGTTTTAGCTTAAATAACTCTAGATAATCAACGAAATCTGAGCGAATAAAGCGTAAGCTACGTAAGTACTCTAGCTCGTCTGGTAAAAAGCGCAATTCGCATAAGCTGTCTAGTTGCTGCTCTAGATCTTTTTGGATATCAGCCAATGGGTAGGCTGCATCTTTGTTATTACGGCAGCGAAAGCGATAAACACCATGGGTTTGCGGGAACTGATGCAACATGGCTTGTAACATCGTAAATTTGTACAAATCATTATCAAGCAATGAAGTAATAATAGGTGCATAAGAAACGGTCATGCTATGGCCTTAAAAGTGCAAAATAAGAAACAAACGTCATTTGATAGACAAAGCGACATCATATGTGGACGATAAACAATACACGCTCATTCATTATGAGCCATCGATAAACCGTTCAGTATAACGAAGTTTGGTATTTATTTCAGAGTTCACTTTTGATTGCAGCAAAATGATAGTGAAGTGCCAGCAAAATGATTGCGATTATTTAAACCATTTATAAAAACATCGTATAAGTCTATCCAGACAACCTATTCATAGATGGTTAACACGGCTTACGCTTTTGCACTCATAAACTGCTCCACATAATCATCAGCAGGATTATGCCGCAACTCGCTTGGCGTCCCCGTTTGTATGAGTCGACCGCCATTTAGCATACTGATACGCTGACCTACTTTGACAGCTTCATCGATATCATGGGTAATAAATACAATGGTCTTGTTCAATCGCTCTTGTAATTCGAGTAGTTGGTCTTGCAGCTGAGCGCGAATAAGCGGATCAAGTGCAGAGAACGCTTCATCCATTAGCAAAATTGGATTGTTCGTTGCTAAAGCACGAGCTAGCCCGACGCGCTGCTGCATACCCCCTGATAGCTCATCAGGGTAGCTGTTTTCCAGATTTGATAGCCCTACTTCATTCAGCCAGTGTCGAGCCGTTTCATTTCGCTCGTTTGCACTCATTTTTCGGACACGCAGACCATAAGCGACGTTTTGTATGACTGTCATGTGCGGCACTAAGCCGAAATGCTGAAAAACCATACTGACTGTCTGCTGACGATAATGCTGCAACTGCTTGTCGTTGAGCGCTAAAATATTAATAGCCGTAGCAGAACCCTCTTCTACTACCGTACTCATATTATCTGTCGCTGATTGCCTATCAGTCGTTGTATGAGTCGCATATTCTCTATTCAGAGCAGTATCTACCCATATCTCGCCACTGGTTGGATCTATCAAGCGGTTAATATGGCGTATCAGCGTTGACTTGCCAGAGCCCGATAGACCCATGATGCAATGCAACTCGCCTGCCTTGATATCTAGATTGATATCATAAAGACCAACTGAATAGCCCGTTTGCTCTTTTACCTTGATGCTATCCATACCCTCAGCCAGCAATGCCAATGCAGACTGTGCTTGCGTACTACTGGCATTATAAATCTTACTGATATTTTTTAGTTGAATATGATTCATCGGTGCTCTCACTATTCACGTGGTTTTTATTATTAGGGCTTCGGTCGATTACCATGGGTTCAATCGTATACCACTAAACGACTTTCTATCCAATCGGACGTCTGCCTGCTTCAATGGTTTTTTGACGGGTACGCTTACCTTGACCAAATGCTTGCGTAATACGGTCAATGATAATGGCAACGATAACGATGGCCGTACCTGCTTGTAGACCCTGACCGATATTGAGCGTTTGGATAGATTGCAATACATCTTCACCCAGCCCAGGAGCACCAATCATTGAGGCCAATACCACCATGGCAAGTGACATCATCACAGCCTGATTGATACCTGCCATAATACTAGGCAACGCTTGTGGCAATTTAATCCAGAGAAGTAGCTGTAAATGCGTACTACCAAAGGAGCGTCCTGCTTCGACCATTTCATGATTGACTTGTGTAATCCCTAACGTCGTCAGACGAATCAAGGGCGGCAACGCATAAATCACGGTCGCGAATAACGCAGGCACTTTACCAATACCAAACAGCATCAGCACTGGTATGAGATATACAAAACTCGGCATAGTCTGCATGATATCTAGCACTGGCGTCACAATCTTGCGTAGCAGTTTGCTACCTGACATAGCGATACCAATAGGAATACCAATTACCACCGTGACCAGTACCGATACGATAAGCAGCGCTAGAGTGTCAATTAATGCACCCCATAAACCAAAAGCGCCAATCAAAAACAGCCCTGCACCACATGCCAGCGCAAACCAAATCTTGCGAACACCAAACCAGCCAAGCACAGTCACAAATGCAATAATCAACCAAGGCGGGATAACCGTTAATAATCGTTCAATAGGTAATAGCAGATAAGTAAGCGCCATCGTGCTAATAGTACGAAATACATCGCCATAGTTTTGAACGACGTTTGCTAAAGCATTATTAAGTGGGGTCTCAAGCGACCATGAAGGAAAGCTTGATGCGAGCGCTGACGCATTGATACTAGATGCAGTTGCTTCTGTAGAGATAGCACCCGTTGAGCTAAGGCCTAACTTGGTAGCGAGATTGGTAGCAGCCTCATCGGATAACCATGCTTGCCAAACCTCTGGGTTGTCACGCAAAAACACCACGGCTTGCTCATCGCCAGTGCGTTTACTTTCGCTCATCTCCAAGATAGCACCGTTTAGCTCATCAGAGGTAAATTGCACCTTTTCAAAGACAGCTGCTAGTTCAGGATTGGATTCGACAAACGGGGTAGAAACGGCAATACCTAACGGTGATACTGGAAATCCTGACACGCAATCCATCTTACCATCAGCGAGCAGCAGATTTTGCCAACAAGCATCCTCATAAGCTGGGAACTCTAGTGGCGCAAGGTCATATTTTGCCATTAGCCCAGTAGGCTGCCAGTAGTAAAACAACAGTGGCTTATGCTGTTCAAAAGCGGAGGTAATTTCGGCATCGAGAGCAGCACCCGTACCAGGGTGTGCGTTGTTAAAAAGACTGTCTAGACCGGTGGTTTTTAGCAAACGTGTGTTAAAAATCTCACACGTCCAACCAGAGGGGCAGTTCATAAAGCGAGATCTACCAGGATCTTCAGGGTCCTTAAATAGCTCAGTATATTTAGGCAAATCTTGATAACTGCGAAGTCCTGGATTCTCTTCCAAGACGTATCGCGGGACATACCAGCCTTGAGTTGCACCACCTTTTAGCGTATCGCCGATGATAGCCACTTTATTTTGCTCAATGGCTTTTTCCATGATTGGCGAGCGACCAACCCACTGCTCCCCGATGACCTGAATGTCATTTTGTGATAGTGCTGTATCAAGTGCAGGCCCTGCTCCTGGTACCTCCTCTACCGTACAACCGTATCCATCTTCTACGATATGTCTGAGTATGCCAGAGGTGAACTGCCCACTCTCCCATGTCAGTGCCCCAAATTTAATCGTTGAGTTACAGGCAGCAGATGCTGATACAGGCAGTAGTAAAGCGCTCATCCACAGTAAGCTTAATGCAATCCATTGGCGCATGCTCTTTCCTATTATTATGTTGTATCGGCCTGAAATCATTATTAAAACAATAGAGCTAAAAAAAGCTGAACGTCGCTATAACAAGTTTACCAAGGCTAGCCATATACCATTCAGCTACTATCTACTGTTGTTTAGACTTACTACAAAGTGTAGCGATTTATAGAAGTGATGACAAACGCTTATTTGTCGATTAACGCATTAGATAAATTTACGATAATTTTGATAAAGCTCTTAAGATAAGTCGCTCTTAATTTTAGAAATCTATATTTGAGAAGTTATATTTTAGACAAAAAATAGCACCTATCTGGGTAGGTGCTATTGGTTATGGTATCGATCAAAAAAGGTCACTATTACTTTCTATAGCTACTATAAAATGTCTAACTCAAGAATTGTTATTTTAAAAACAGTTATTTTAAAAACAGCGCCATCGCCTTTTTAAACAATCCACCATACGGCGGCAATAATAAATTCAAGCCATTGAGCTTGGTTTGGACAAAAACCGGCTTCATATGGCTGAGACGTTCAAAGCCAGCCTTACCATGGTACGCGCCAGTACCAGAGTCACCCACACCACCAAATGGCAAGTCATGCTGAGCCACATGTATCAGAACTTCGTTGATACACAGACCACCTGAGACCGTATTATTACGCACGTTTTCGATACTGCTGTAGTTGTCACTAAACACATATAGCGCCAATGGGCGTGGACGCGAGTTTACAAAATAAATGGCATCATCAAGCGTCTCATAATGCATCAGCGGCAAAATCGGGGCAAAAATCTCGTTTTGCATAAGGTCGCTGTCAGGCGCAGGCTCGCTGACGATGACTGGCGGCATTAGACGGTTTTCTATATTGGGTTCGGCGCCAGTTAACGCATGTACCTCGCCGCCTGTTAACGCATCTAGATAGCCTTTTACCCGTTTGAACTGCTCACCATTAATAATGCGAGAATAATCTGGGTTTTCTTCAATATTAGGATAATGCTTGGTCATCCACTCTTTTGCGAGTTGGATAAACTGGTCATGGTATTGGCGCTGAATCAAAACATAATCTGGCGCAATACACGTCTGTCCCGCATTTAGTGTCTTACCCATCATCACTCGATTGACGACAGACTCTAGATTGGCATCATCTAGTACGATTACTGGTGATTTACCACCAAGCTCAAGTGTCACTGGTGTTAGATTTGGCGCAGCGGCAGCCATGACTTTTTTGCCCACCGCAGTCGATCCGGTATATAACAGGTGATCAAATGGTAACTCACTAAAGGCGGCGGCAATCTCGACTTCACCGAGTACCACACAGATCATATCTGGCGAAAAATAACGAGCAATGGCATCAGCAAACGTCTGAGCAAATTGCGGTGCGGCCTCACTCATCTTGACCATAATGCGGTTGCCTGCGGTGATTGCATCTATCATCGGGCCAATTGCTAAAAACAATGGATAGTTCCAAGGCACCATGATACCGACCACACCCAATGGCTGCGGCTGAATTTCATTATGAGCTGGCATATATAGCGCTGAAATAGGCGCACGATGTGCTTTCATCCATTTTTTGCCGTGTTTTTTGGCGTGGCTAATACCGGTAAAGCTAGGAAATAACTCAGCAAACTGCGTCTCTGACTGGCTACGATAGCCAAAATCTGCACTAATCGCCTTTGCAAAACTCTCTTGGTTGTCACTAAGCATCACTTCTAGATTATCTAGCTGCATCGTACGAGTGCCCCAATCATTGATTGGCTGGGTACGGCTTAACATTTGCAAGCGAGAGAATTGCGCTTTCATCTCATCGATAGTCGTCGCCGTACTTAGGGCTTCAGGCACACGCTGCAGCGCAAAACCTGTCTCGGTCACTGCCTGCTCATGGGCGCTTTGGTTGCTATCTGTCATTTGTCTTCCTTGTCATAATCATAGTAATAGTCATAAGGTTTGTAGTCACTATACTATATTGGGTTAGAGGCTCTATCTTTCTAGTCAGGTGCACTCTTTGATAACCTACTCTGACTATAAATTTCATCAGATTCCATTCATCACACTTTAATGTAGCGCATCGACTGAGCAATGAACAGCACCTTTGGTTGACTACTGCGTCTGTACTAGCAGCACTTTTATAAGCGACTTGCCACTGTTCTATACCTGTTATTTCATCAGCCATTGCTAGCTGTTTGCTATTAGCATTTACGCCATTTACAGACATTGCGACAGTATATATCTTTGGGCGATAGTCGCCAAAACTGCTACACTACCGATGAACATTATTTATTTTAAACTTGATAATAATAAGACAGATACTCTCATGCAAAATGACACACAACTCCTCAGTGATACGCTTGTCAGCAAATCTCTATCAGCGGCCGATTATGTCCCTACTCTCGATGCGATGCTGGCACGCACCCTCGAACGTATCGATCTAAAAAAGCAACAAGGACTGCGTACGCCTGATGAATTATGGATTGTCGATCATAACGATGTCTACACGCTTGGACAGGCAGGCAAAGAAGAGCACATATTACAGCGCACTGATACGCCTATCATCAAGACCGATCGCGGTGGTCAGGTGACATGGCATGGCCATGGGCAGTTAGTACTCTATTGGTTGTTTGACTTGGACAGTCTCAAATGGAGTGTGCGCAATCTCGTCTCCCATGCTGAGCAAGCGATAGAAGACATCATCAATGACTGTTTGCGTAGCTCACCGTCTAATAGTGACAATATCAGTGCTCATGCACGCCGCGATGCCCCAGGTGTCTACCTATATGCAGATACTACTGCAACAGATGGCAGCACCGCTACAAATGACAACTCTCTTGATAATAAGGTTATGCTTGGCAAAATGGCCTCGCTAGGCTTTAAGATTAAGCATGGCTTTAGCTACCATGGTATTGCGATTAATCTAAATTGTGACCTGTCTTCATTTAACGCCATCAATCCTTGTGGCTATGCCGGCATGCAAATGTTGCGTCTGTCTGACTTTGTAGCCATGCAGACAGATTCAGAGCAAACAGAGCCAGAGGCCCAGTCTAAACAGAAAATGAGCGATTCATTCAGCTATGAGACAGTCACTCAAAAACTTATTGATAACATCGCCAAGCGCCATGCTGGACTGATTGAGTTGCGAGCTATCGCACCCAAGTAAGTTTTGAGCCCATTTTTGCATAATCTTTTTTTGCATAATATCTTGCACGCTTAGACTTAAGCATTAAGAGAAAATTCAGTACAAACTTGCTATAATCGCATGCAGTACAAATCGGACGCAGCAACTATCCTTACTGTATCCCCAGCTCAACCCCTTATTCAAACATTTAAAACAAAAGCAAATTGGAGCATTTTATGGCAGATTTTAACAAAATTTTGGACGCAGGCGATGTAGACGGCGGCATCATCAACGTAGTAGTAGAGATCCCAGCTGGTAGCAGCCATAAAATTGAGTGGAATCGCGAATTAGCGGTATTTGAGCTTGACCGTATTGACCCACAGATTTTTGCCAAACCTTGTAACTATGGTTTCATCCCACAAACACTTGACGAAGACGGCGATGAGCTTGACGTATTGCTATTGACTGAGCAGCCACTACCGACTGGTATTTTCTTAAAAGCAAAAGTTATCGGTGTGATGAAGTTTGTTGATGATGGCGAAGTAGATGACAAAATCGTTGTTGTCCCTGCTGATGACCGTGACACGGGCAATGCTTACAACAGCTTAGAAGACCTACCAAAGCAGTTGATCAACCAATTAGAGTTCCATTTCAGTCATTATAAAGACCTGAAAAAAGCTGGTACGACGGTTGTTGAATCTTGGGGCGATGTCGCAGAAGCGAAAGAAGTTATCAAAGAGTCTATCCAACGTTGGAAAGATCTATAATTATCGAATATTGGCAAAAATGCCGATAACGATAAATAATAAAATACCGCAGTCACCATGGTGGCCGCGGTATTTTTTTGCTTGAACATTGCTTATCTAACATGGTTATAATGAGCATATAACTCATTCGCACTTATACGCCGTAATAAGGACAGTCATGTTTAACCCCGACCCTAGCGCAAAACCGGTCAATACCAAGTTGCCAAAAGACGTCATTATGATGGTCGAAAAAAACAACCTAGTAATGGCTATTAAAACTTTGGCGGCAGACGAAAACATCAGTATGGATGAAGCCAAAAGTAGAATTGATGCTTATGAGACCCAGCTGAAAGTAAAGCAACAACAGAAGCTCAATACTATCGCTAGTAAACAAGGCATTCCAAATCAAGCCATTAGCTTTGATAGAGAGCAAGAGGAAGAAGAGCCTGGACCATTGGTAAAAAACCGTGTTAAAACGACCAAACAAAGTCAAGGGTTTAAGGGGCTGCAAGATGGCGTCGATAGTCAGTTGAATGACTTAGGCTACAAGAAACCTCTACTGCCTTATTGGCTAAAACGATTGCTCGTGATTGCTGTCTTGATGATAGGAATATTTTGGATATTATGGCGAGTATTTGGTTAAGTGATTTAGCTAAATAAAGGACTGAATCAACATACCTTCTATAAAACTGCATACTGGCTAGCTATAATTTAAGAATGTAGCTAGTCAGCATGCTAACTGAAAAACTGCCCTTGAATCTTTTCACAGCGTCCACTAGTCTAAAACTACTTAAAGCAATCCTTTATATAAGAAGTAACAGCCTACGACGGTTAACAGTACTGCAAAGCATTTTTTCAGCAACTGTGGCGATAATGCATGAGCGACTTTCGCGCCTAGCTTGGCGGTGAAAAAGCTCATGATACTAATGCCCAAAAAAGCATAGATATGGACAAAGCCAATCGTATTGGGCACGTCGACTTGCGCCTGCATGCCAAAGAACATAAATCCTAGCGCGCCTGCAATGGCGATAGGCAATCCACATGCGGCTGAGGTTCCAACTGCTTTTTGCATAACCACACAGTAACGTGTGAGATAAGGTACGGTTAAGCTACCACCGCCAATCCCAAAAATAGCAGAAGCGATACCGATACCAGCTCCTGCTGCTAGTTGCTTAGGTTTTGAAGGCAAAGCTATATGGACATTGCCAGCTTCGTTATTTGCTTTCTTTTTGCCACCCATAAACATTTTATAAGCGACCCAAAGCAAAAACACACCAACAATCAACTGAAGATACAACCCAGATATCTGTCCTGCGATACCCGCCCCTAAAAAACAGCCTATTACTAAACCTGGCGTCAGATTTTTAAAGACAGGCCACATGACCGCGCCCTTTTTGTTATGCGCCATGAGCGAGCTTATGGATGTAACGATAATAGTCGCCAGTGAAGTACCCAAGGCCAAGTGCATGATACTGTCAGGACTGTAACCCATTTGCGTAAAGACAATAAATAGCAGTGGTACGATAATAGTGCCACCGCCTACTCCAAATAGCCCCGCAGCAAATCCTGCTAGCGCCCCTATTATTAAAAAAGTTATTAATTCCACAGGATAGTTACTTCTTATTTAGATTTAATGAGATGATAGTTATAGTTAAACGACTGCTCAATATTGCATGAGCAATAGTCCATAGGCTTCGGTGTTGGATTGTAGATATTAGATTAAATAAGCTCTACTTGCCCAACTCTAGAATAGGCACGGTTAAAGTAAACCAACCCTTCATCAGTTCCGCCTTGTGGTTCAGCCTGATTGATGGCGACAACGCGGCACATAAAGACGCTATGCGTGCCGACTTGTTGAATTTGTTCAATCTCACAATCAAAGCTGACTAAAGCATCTTCTAACACAGGAGCGCCTGTTTGTAATTGTGTCCAAGAACCATATTCAAACCGTTCTTCTGAACACAATTTAGAGGCAAAAGCATTGGACAGCTGCTCATGTTGCGCGCCTAACACATTGACACTTAAAATCTTATTTTCCAGAAAGTAGCCATGTGACCGAGACGTTTGATTCATACAGACAAGCAAAGTCGGCGGTGTGTCTGTGACACTACATACTGCCGATGCTGTAAACCCATGCATGCCCGTCGCGCCTGATGTGGTTACCACATTGACCGCAGTCGTTAGCAAAGACATGGCATCTCTAAAGTCGGTCGCGTCAATCCTATCTTTAATCATGGCTTCCATCCTGAGAAACGTTAAAAAATAACGTTAAAAAATTGTGCTTCAATTTTAGTTTTGCAAGGGGAATTCTTTAAATAGAATTTCCTAAACGGCTAAACTCTAAGCAGTCAGTTCTTGACGAACGATTTGAGCACCAGCGCTTAAGGCTGCGAGCTTACCACGTGCGACTTGGCGAGACAAAGGTGCCATGCCGCAGTTGGTCGCAGGATACAGCTTATCAGCATCGACAAATTGTAGCGCTTTGCGTAGCGTATCTGCCACCTCTTCTGGTGTCTCGATAGTGTTGGTTGCCACATCAATGGCACCGACCATCACCTTTTTACCGCGAATCAATTCAATCAGATCCATAGGTACACGTGAGTTTTGACACTCCAGTGAGATGATATCGATTTTCGACTGTTGCAGTTTAGGGAATGCCTTTTCGTATTCGCGCCACTCTGAGCCCAGTGTCTTTTTCCAATCGGTATTGGCTTTGATGCCATAGCCGTAGCAAATATGAACAGCTGTCTCACACTTTAGACCTTCAATGGCACGCTCTAAAGTTGCAATACCCCAGTCGTTTACATCATCAAAGAACACATTAAATGCGGGCTCATCAAACTGGATAATATCGACACCAGCCGCTTCTAATTCTTTTGCTTCTTGATTCAGGATTTTAGCAAATTCCCAAGCCAATTTTTCACGGCTTTTATAATGACCGTCATATAACGTATCAATCATCGTCATCGGCCCTGGCAACGCCCATTTGATTGGCTGATCGGTTTGCTGACGCAAAAACTTGGCATCATCAACGAACACAGACTTTGGACGACTTACCGCACCAACGACTGATGGCACGCTCGCATCATAGCGATTACGAATTTTGACCGTCTCACGCTTCTCAAAGTCGACACCATCAAGGTGTTCGATGAACGTAGTCACAAAATGCTGACGGGTCTGCTCGCCATCACTGACAATATCAATCCCTGCATGCTGCTGCTCTTGCAATGATACACGCAGTGCATCTTGCTTGGCTTCAAGCAACTGCTCGCCCTCTAACACCCAAGGTGACCAAATTTTCTCGGGTTCTGCTAGCCAAGAAGGTTTTGGTAAGCTGCCAGCGGTAGACGTCGGTAATAGTAGTTTCATACGATTTATCTTCTAATTAATTTATTTTTTATTATGTTGATGAGTGATGCTCAGTTAAGCGGCTTGCTTCCTAGCCGTTTCTTTATCAGCAGCTTCTTTTTGAGCAGTCTCGCCTGTTACATCATAGCTTGCAGCCCATTCCTCAAGGATGGTTTGATACGGCTTGATAAAGTGTGTCTCAGTAAATCTGCCTTGGGTTACTGCCATCTGACTACGTTCGGCGCGGTCATAGACTACTTGCGTCAATGAATAGTCTTGGTAATTCAGGCTAGGTTGATACACTTGTCCAGCGCTTGAGTTAGCATTGTAAATCTCAGGACGGTAGATCTTCTGAAAGGTCTCCATAGTACTTATCGCGCTGATAAGCTCAAGATCGGTGTAATCACTGAGCAAGTCCCCTGCAAAATAAAATGCTAATGGCGCGGCGCTTCCTTCAGGTTTAAAATAACGTACCGTTAAGCCCATTTTATGAAAATAGTCGTCGGTCAACGAGTATTCATCTTGCTTGTATTCAATGCCCAATACAGGATGCTGATTGACAGTACGGTAGTAAGTCTTGCTGGTTGACACGCTCAGGCAAATCACAGGTTTTTTGTGAAAATGAGCGTTGTAAGCCTCTGAGTTCAATAAGTATTGAAACAACTTGCCATGTAACTCACCAAAATTATCTGGCGTTATGGATGCTAGGTTTTTGTCGCGATGCTCTGGTAACACAATACTAAAGTCATAATCACGCACATAAGATGAGAAACTGTTGCCAACCATACCGTCGATACGCTTGCTTTCTTTATGATCCACAATCGTTGTTTTTAGCGTTTCGATAATAGGAAACGTCTGACCATTGCCTTTAACATCTAGATCGACAGAGATGATATCAACTTCAACAGAATAACGATCTGCTGTCAGATTATCCCAATGCGCCAATGCATTGAATCGATTATTGATCATGGTTAACGTTTTGCGTAAGTTCTCTTGGCGGTGCTCGCCGCGTGCCAAATTTGCAAAGTTAGTCGTCAAACGCGTGCTATCTGCAGGCTGATAGTTTTCGTCAAAACGAATGTGCTTAATTGAACAATTGAATTCTTTACTCATGGTGGTCCACTACCTTATTTATCTGAGATAAAACCAAATCTGTGTATGAGGTGAATCATACCGAAATCTAAACATGAATAAAAACGATACAATTTAAACATAAGATGAATTTTATTCATCTTACTAAAACTTAGATATATAAAGAAAATTTAACAGCGGAAGTTTTGAGTATTTATTTATCGCATAATTAAGCCTTTCACATACTGGTGGCGAAGAAGGTTCTTATAATGCTTAAGAGTATTTGAGACATAAAAAAAGGATACCGTAGTATCCTTTTTATTCAAATTCGAGCCTGATAACACATCGATTCTAGTGATGCTCACCAGGAAGAATTTTGGCAAAGGCACGCTGAGCAAGGTTAGGCTTGCTATCAGTCGTTTGCGCAGCAGTCGAACTTGGGAAAATGCGATAGCCAATGGACTGGACGCCAACGTTAAAGGCTGGTACCAGTGAATAAGTCGCCGATGCAAATTTACCCATATTACTAGCGATGCTATTTGGCTTATGAACGATGGCTTTTGCGACCATCATCGCTGCTTCGTCAGGCATCAATGCTGGCATATAGCGATATAGCTTGGTTGGCGCAATCATCGGGGTACGCACAAGTGGCATAAATATATTGGTCACTTTGATGTTATCGCCTTTGACTTCAGCAGCCAAACAGCGACTAAATGCATCTAAGGCAGCTTTTGACGCGACATACGCTGAAAAGCGCGGACTATTTGCCAATACCCCAATTGATGAGATATTCACGATTTGACCAGTTTGGCGACCAATCATCGTTGGCAAGAAACCAAGGATGATTTTGACCGCGCCAAAATAATTAATCTCCATGGTACGTTCAAAGTCATGAAAACGGTTGACCGACTCATGCACTGAGCGGCGAATCGAACGACCCGCATTGTTGACTAGTACATCGACATGCTTAAAGTCAGCCAAAATCTTTTCACTGGTTTTTTCAATCTCATCCATATTGGTCAGATCGCATGGATAGTAACTGGCCGCGCCGCCAAGTGTTTCAATGTTTTCCTTGACCATTTTTAGCTTATCTTCAGTACGGGCCAGCAAAATAACATGCGCGCCGCATTCACTGAGCAAAAAAGCCGTACGTTCGCCGATACCACTTGAAGCGCCTGTGATGATAATATTCTTGCCTTTGACGGCTTTGGTAATTGCTTTTTTCGAGAGATTGGCCATAAAAAGTCCTTTTCGTTTATTCTATAGTTATTGGTATTCGGTTATAGCATAGCAAAAAAATGTCGTATGGAGTGAACAAAACCATAGTGGGCGTTAGCTGACGGGACTTTTACAAATTTCGTCGTCGACATAAATATTTATAGATACATTTTTAGCTTGTTGTTAATTACTAAGTGCTAAGTGCTAAGCTTTTTTCTGAACAATTATAAGGAGTATCTGCTTTGATAGACACACTAACTCACTATATCGACTTAATTGCCAAAATGATCGAAGTCATTGGCGTCCTCATTATGTTTTTTGGACTATTTCTTGCTTTATATAGAGCTTTTCGAGCGTCTGGCCATTTTAATAATGATACTTATGTTGAAATCAGGCAGACCGTAGGCAAGTCTATATTGTTGGGGTTAGAGGTGCTAATTGCCGCTGATATCGTGGCTACTGTCGTCACCGAGCCATCGCTACGCAGCGTACTGGTGCTAGGTTTTATCGTACTGATTCGAACCTTTTTAAGCTTATCGCTACAAGTTGAATTAGAAGGACGATTCCCTTGGCAAAATAGAAAACCTGCGCCTGACAAACAGCCTGATACTGATACTGTGCCCATTGATAAAGCATAGCTGTTATATAAAAGAGCTATCGAAAGGCAAGACGTAAAAAGTACTGTGAAAAGTAACTAGCACTGATTTATAAAACAAGATTTAAGCGATTACTACTCGTGCGCCTGTAAAAAAGTCTCGACCACTTTAAACTGTCCAGCGGTACTTTCTTCACCATACATCGCCTGTCTAAAGGCGTTAGAATTTGGAATACCTGTCGTATACCATGCAATATGTTTGCGAGCGATACGGCAGCCTGAGTACTCTCCGTAGAAATCATAAAGCTCTTGCAAATGAGCCAGTACGATCTCTTTTATCTCACTAACGCTCGGTGCCTCTAGACGCTCGCCAGTACGCAAAAAGTGCTCAATATCGCGAAATATCCATGGTTGCCCTTGTGCAGCACGCCCAATCATCACCGCATCACAGCCTGTCATCTCATACACGTGTTGGGCTTTTTGCGCGCTATCGATATCGCCATTGGCAATGACAGGAATACTGATGCTTTCTTTGACTTCGCGTATCAGCTCATAGCGTGCATTGCCTGTATACATGTCTTCACGCGTACGTCCATGAATAGCAATCGCTGCAATGCCGGCCTGCTCAGCACGCTTGGCGACTCGTAAGATGTTTTCACGACCGTTTTCAAAACCTAGACGTGTCTTTAGCGTGACAGGTGCATCAACGGCATTGACCGTTGCATCTAGTAATCGCGCGACCAAATCCTCATCTTGCAACAATGCAGAGCCTGCCAGCTTACGACAGACCTTCTTGGCCGGACAGCCCATGTTGATATCGATAATCTGTGCGCCATTATCAATTTGATAACGGGCCGCTTCAGATAATTTGTCCGGCTCAGCACCTGCTATCTGTGCCGAAATAGGCGCAATCTCGTTATCGAAATTGGCACGGTACAAGGATTTTTTGCGTGCATAAAGAGCGGTATCAGCGATGATCATTTCACTGACCGCATGACCTGCACCAAATGATTTGCACAATCGACGAAAAGGATTGTCTGTCACGCCTGCCATCGGTGCGACCATCAAACGGTTTTCAATCGTCAGGCCACCTATGTTCAATGGCTGCAACAATGGATGGTCAGACAAAGGCGAGGACGAAGGTAAAATGGGAGAATCAATAGACATAAAAAACGGCTTGATTTGTAAGGAAAACAAGCCGTTATTCTAAGGATTCCTGCGTTTATTGCAAGCGATTAACGTGAATAGCTTGCATAAGCATTACTCGTTTTTAATACATTCCATGCATTATTTATCAAGCACACTGCCCTGCTCTAGTGTGATGTCATCATCATGCTCTTGCATGCGCCACGGTAGACTATCAGGCGATATATTGAGGAAATGTAAATACTTCTCAAACTGATCAATAATGTCATTAATCACTGATTCAGATTTGTAGCCGTATAAGTCATAGGTCTGACCACCACGGCGTAGATACACCTCAGCGCGATGATGGTGCTCTTGTGGCAAGGTATCTGCGCTGTCTTCAGTATAATAATCAGGCGCATCATGCTCTGATAAGCGCACCTCATACCAAAACTCGACATCGTCACCGCGCTGTAGCTCTAATACAGCTCGGTTATTGACCACATCATAATTGACCTCAGTCGTCCAGCCGGTTTCTGCAAATTTAGACGACACCTCCATCATCGAAGGCATAACTACTTCTTTAATATAACTTAAGACCTTTTCACGCGTTGGCTTATCGGTCATATAATCAATACGCTCGCGCCATGCAGACGGTTTGAGTAGATGCGGCGGCAGTCTGTTGTCATTACCAAGGCTCTGATTACGATGTCCTTCGATACGCAGCGCACGCCACATGCCAAACATTGAAATAAGAATAATAATCGCAAATGGTAACGCACTAACGATAGCCGCTGTTTGTAGGGCTTCTAAACCACCTGCAAGTAGCAATACTGCTGCGACAGCACCTTCAGTTACTACCCAAAAGCTACGCTGCCACCATGGTGTATCACTGCGACCACCTGCCGCTAGCGAGTCGATTACCAATGAGCCAGAATCCGAAGACGTCACAAAAAAGGTAATAATCAATAAAATGGTCAATGACGACACAAATTCAGTAAACGGTAGATTCTCTAACAGTTTAAACAAAGCAATCGCTTGGTTGTTTTGTACTTCACTGATTAATGAGGTATAACCATCGACCATGATCATGTGTAGTGCGGTATCGCCAAACACCGAAAACCAAAAGAATGTAAAGAAGGTCGGTACCAACATCACACCCAATACGAACTCACGGATGGTACGACCACGGCTAATCTTGGCGATAAACAGACCCACAAAAGGCGCCCATGCAATCGTCCATGCAAAAATAAATAAAGTCCAGCTGCCGATCCAATTGCTATTTTCGTATGCCTGCAAGCTAAAGGTACGCTCGACAATATTACCCAAATAGCTACCGGTATTTTCCATAAAGGCATTCAAGATAAAAATGGTCGGACCGACAACAAATACGAACAACATCAACGCAGTTGCCAATAGCATATTTAAAATAGATAAGCGTTTTACACCCTTATCCATACCTGCCAATACCGATACCAATGCCGCGGCTGTCACCAAGGCAATGGCTATCACCTGTACAGTCGTATTCACTGGAATGATATCTGGCAATAGATAATTGAGTCCAGCATTAATTTGCGACACCGACAAACCTAAACTAGTAGCAATACCGAACATCGTACCCAATATCGCAAACACATCAACCGTATGACCGATAGGGCCATGAATCCTTTCACCAATAATCGGGTATAGCGTCGAGCGTATTGATAGTGGTAAACCATGACGAAACGCAAAATACGCTAGTGATAAACCAACGACACCATAAATCGCCCAAATATGAAAACCCCAATGAAAATACGCAATTTGCATCGCCTCTTTTGCCGCAGCAATAGTCTGCGGATCCGACATTGGCGGACTAGAAAAGTGCATCACTGGTTCCGCTACCCCATAAAACAGTAGCGCAATCCCGTAACCTGCCGAAAACAGCATAGCAAACCATTCAAGAAATCCGTACTCCGCCTCAGCATGATCAGGGCCTAGCTTGATACTGCCATAAGACGAAAACGCCAGTACAATAATGAACATCAAAAACAGTGCCACTGCCAGCATATAAAACCAACCGAATGTCTCAGTCGTAAAACTAAGCACATCACTAAACAGAGCACCCGCCGCTTCAGGATTAATAGCCGTACCAATGACCAATAGCAGCATAATGATGGCTGCAGGTACAAAGACTGGTAATAAAATAGTCGAACGAGGTAATTTACTCATGAAAGATAATATCCTCAAAAGTTGACGATGCCTTTTTATGAAAATTTTTAATTAAGGCAAAGATTAGAAAATGTGTGTGAATGGTTATAATAATTATCACACTCTTTTCCAAAACCCTAGACAAGCGTTCAACTCGTAACATGACTTTAACGAATGTTACATGACTATTACCAAGAAAATAAAAAAGGCAGCTTGCTAGCTGCCTTTTGATTGTATATGTGTTCTGTTTTAGTGATTTATAATCTATAAATGCTCGCTAATTCGTAAATACCAATATTTTTTTACCTAAACAGAAGCAATCTGTTTCCTAACTAGGCATCAATCACTGCAGCCAGTTTCTGCGCAATATTTGCCAAATCATTACTATCGGCTTGGGTTACTGCATGACGACCCAATTCATGAATGCTTGATGGAATGAGGTGCACATGATAATGAAAAACCGTTTGACCTGCTTGTGAGCCATTCAACTGCATTTGGATAACGCCTTCACGCTCAAACACTTGACGCTGGGCTTGCATAACTTTTTTAGACGTCATCAATACCGCAGCGGCATATTCTGGCTCAAGATCGGCCAAATCTACCGCTTTTTGCTTCGGTATCACCAATACATGGCCTTCTGCTTGCGGCATGATATCCATAAAGGCGAGCGTTTTATCATCTTCATATACTTTGTGATATGGAATATCACCATCTAACATTTTGGCAAAAATGTTATTGTCATCATAAGCAGTTTGTGGATTTACTTCAGTCATTATTTCTTCCTTTAAGAGTTTTATTATTAGTTAATTAATAGCTTAATAGCTATCAAAAATAGATAAAAGTGTCTGTCATATAGTGGACGAAATATAAGTTGAGTACAAGCCAACAATGTGAGATCAAGATTATTAAATCAATTGTAACTGGCTTTGTTAACGAACTTTAAAAAAACATTTTTCCAAAAAACGAGCCAGCCATAAAAAAACCGGATACCAAAAACGATAAATATGTATAAACCGTTGATATATAAATTCTCGAACCATGCTTCTTGATCTATCAGACCTAATGTGAACCAGTTTGCATTGGTTAAAAAACCTAACGTGCCAATAGTCATAAAAAATCCAAAGATAAGTGACCAAGCGCAGCTACGTAAAAAAGACATGACGCTATGAATATTTCTGGGGTCAATCTGCTGCATTCCCATAAACTTTAGCGGCTTCCACAATACGATAGACAATGCCGCTAAGATAGGTACAAACATCATCACTCGAATAAAATGGTAAAACATTGCGGCATCACCAAATGGAGAAGCCAAAAATGCCCATTCATCTCCAAAATACTCTTTTAATACTGTGTCATTGTGACCATCATCGAACCATAAATTAAAAATCTGTCTGTCTTCGCTAATTGGAGGCATCGATAGATTATTATGTACCCAGCCAATGCACATATTGACCCAGTCAGGCTGCCACACTAGGCTCAGATCCCTTATCCAGCAGCGGGTATACAATATATCGAAGAGTATGAATGCAAATAAAAATGCCAGTGATAGCGTTTCTAATCGGTTAGGGGGCAACTTGCCATTGCTAGCAATCTGCTTATATACCTGCTCTTTTTGTTCAACATCTTCTATGCTGCCTAATGTTTCATACACTTTGGCAGTGGCTTGAAACAGTTGACCATGACGTCCTTTTATCAAAAAATACCAAAATTTGGGGATGCTCAATGCGACACATAGGATTAAAAACCATACCGTATTAAATGCTAAATTCTGCAAATCGTTGAATACAGGTATGCGTATACCAATAGAAAACAAACCAACGAAAAACCAAAATAGGCAGATGAGTAAGTAGTAGAAGAGATACTCTTCATAGAGACGGTCTGATGTCATCCATTCTTGGATAGATTCATTATCGGAGAACTTTTTCATTAATTCCTTTGCTTATATTTCCATATAAATTATCGACTATATTTTAGATTATTTTAATAGACAAAATACGATTAATTTATAATAAGTCATTCAACTAAAGATATTATTTTATACGTATAAACTACCATCTTATCCCACTAATTTATTGGCGGGCCATGCCCTTAAAATGTTATATTAGCCCTCTATTTTAACAACGCTATGTTTATGGATTTGCCTACTTTGCCAACCAATAGATCAGATAGCCTAGATAACGGCGACCCGTCTTCAACACTCAATGACAATGCCCAAACGTCTGGATCAAATGTCTCTGTGCCTGATAGTACTGGCTTAGAGCAACTTAGTACTGAGCCTAACAATAGTACTCAAACCATCGATCCAAGCGCTATCATATTAGCAGAAGCACTAACTGATAAAGCCATCAGCTGGCAGATACACAATTGTAAAATTATAAAGAAGACTGTCACGCAAGATTTGCCATTGCCTTTTTTGTATCACTATGACAGTTTAGATGATGCGATCAAACAAACGCACCCGCTCACTCCTGAGTTACTGCTTCAATTCAATACACCCATGTCGGCTCATGAGGCTGCCAAATTAATTGGTATTGACGAGGAGCTGCTGACCAGTCCTTGGCATGTGAAAATTATCGGCTCGTTGGTAGTATTTAGTGAGGCATTGCAGTTGGCTGTACGGCTACATTGGACCAATACGGGTAAAGAGACGCAGCAGGTATATACCAAGGATGCTGCAGATGCAATTACAGCAGCGTTCAAAGAATGGCAGTTTTTTGGTCGCGTAGACGTCCTTTATAAAAATAATAAGCAAATATTAATTAGTATTGACGAGCAAAACCCCAATACGCAAGCACTACCTGCCGAGTCACTGTTGACGATTGACGCTAGTGGCGATTATCAACAGCTACTGGCTACTCATGCGCTTGCAGCCATTGTGAAATTAGAAGCAGACAAAGCTGATCTTCCTTGGTTTGATAAAGCCATATTAGAACGTATTGAATAGATATTTTAAATAACTGTTTTTTTTGCTCATCGCTTTTGATTATTAATTCGTTATTATTAATTCACTGTTATTAGCATAATGTTTTTAGTTATTCATATCTAATGGTATGGTAACGAATTAGTATTATTCACTAGTACTCACTCTCTATAAAAAGCACACTATCCCTATTAAAACTGAGGGTGCACATTTTTATAACCCCGCCTATTTGTAAGGAATATCACATGGATTATCGCTCAAAAACTTCTACCGGCGGTCGTAATATGGCAGGCGCGCGCGCATTATGGCGTGCAACCGGCATGACTGACGGCGACTTTGGCAAGCCAATCATTGCGATTGCTAACTCTTTTACCCAGTTTGTACCCGGCCATGTGCATCTAAAAGACCTTGGACAACTGGTCGCCCGTGAGATTGAGCAAGCAGGCGGCGTTGCAAAAGAGTTCAATACCATTGCGGTCGATGATGGTATTGCGATGGGCCATAGCGGTATGTTGTACTCGCTACCAAGTCGTGATTTGATCGCTGATTCTGTCGAGTATATGGTCAATGCCCACTGTGCAGATGCGCTAGTTTGTATTTCTAACTGTGACAAAATCACTCCGGGTATGTTGATGGCCGCCATGCGCCTTAACATTCCAGTGGTATTTATCTCAGGTGGGCCAATGGAAGCAGGCAAAATCTTAGCCAGTACCGTTGGTAAGAGCCACAATACCGATAGTAGTGACAGTAGCGCTGTTCGCAAACTTGACCTTGTCGATGCCATGATGGATGCTGCTGATGATAGCATCAGTGATGAAGACGTCGCCGCTATCGAAGCCTCAGCCTGCCCTACTTGTGGTTCGTGCTCTGGTATGTTTACCGCCAACTCGATGAACTGCTTGACCGAAGCTTTAGGCCTAGCACTACCAGGTAACGGCTCACTACTAGCTACTCACTCATTGCGCCGCGAGCTATTCTTAGAAGCGGGTCGTACAATCGTCTCATTAGCCAAGCGTCGCTACGAGCAAGATGATGACTCTGTGCTACCACGCTCTATCGCTACCAAAGCTGCTTTTGAAAATGCTATGAGCTTAGATATCGCCATGGGCGGTTCGACCAATACTATCTTGCATTTACTTGCTGCTGCCAATGAAGCAGAGATCGATTTTAAGATGGCTGATATTGACCGTTTGAGTCGCGGTGTGCCTTGTCTAGCAAAAGTAGCCCCTGCCTCACAGAAATACCATATGGAAGACGTGCATCGTGCTGGCGGTGTCTTTGCATTACTCGCTGAGCTTGATCGCGCTGAATTACTAAAAACTGATGTACCAACGATCCATAGCGCCACGATGAAAGAGGCGATTGATAAGTGGGACATCATGAACCCTGACAATCATGAAGCTCGCGCACGCTTCCTTGCAGCACCTGGTGGCGTACGTACTACAGAGGCATTCTCACAATCAAAAGAGTGGTCAAACCTCGACGTCAACCGTGAGTCAGGCTGTATCCGTAGTGCCAAACACGCCTACTCTACAGATGGCGGCTTAGCCGTACTATATGGCAATATCGCCGAGCGCGGCTGCGTGGTCAAAACCGCAGGCGTTGACGAAAGCATCTTGACCTTTACTGGTCGAGCGCGTCTATTTGAATCACAAGATGATGCGGTTGCTGCGGTATTGGCTGATCAAATCGTTGCAGGCGATGTCGTCATCATTCGCTACGAAGGCCCTAAAGGCGGCCCTGGTATGCAAGAGATGCTGTACCCAACGACTTATCTAAAGTCAAAAGGATTGGGCAAAGAATGCGCCCTACTGACAGATGGTCGCTTCTCTGGTGGTACATCAGGTCTATCAATTGGTCATGCTAGCCCAGAAGCTGCTGAAGGTGGGGCGATTGGTTTGGTCGAAGAAGGCGATAGTATTCATATCGATATCCCAAATCGTACCATCAACATGCAAGTAAGCGATGCAGACTTAGCTGCTCGCCGAGAAGCTATGGAAGCGCGTGGACGTGATGCATGGAAACCTGTCAACCGTGACCGTCATGTCTCGCCAGCATTACGTGCTTATGCGGCTATGACTACCAGCGCTGATACTGGTGCCGTACGTGACGTGAGCCAAGTCGAGCGCTAGTCTGTAAGCTATCAACGCTTCAAACATACTGATAAGAATATATTAAGCCTGCGCAATGCAGGCTTTTTTTTCACCAAAAAACAACGTAGCTGTCATTTTGATAACTATTTTTTGCGGTAATTATTTTATTTTGACGTCATGATAAAGAGTATCAGTGACTGACTATCAACTATTGCTGTGAATTATCATCAATATCTAAAATTACCCTCTTAAAATCGACCCTTAAAACATAACGACGTGCGTAAACCTTATGATTGAAAAATATAACTTATTCTTATTAATCTGCGGGATTGCCTTTTTACTCGGGGCATTGTTTCCTGTTATTTTTAAGCGCACCTCTATCTCATTACCGATGCTCCAAGTCAGCTTCGGTCTGATGATGGGCTACTGGTGGACGTCTTTGTCCTTTTTAGACCCACTTGATAACGGTTTACTCATCGAAAAACTGACTGAGATTGTTGTATTGGTCTCATTGGTTGGTGCTGGTATTAAAATCGACACAGAGTTGTCTTGGCGATTGTGGCGACCAACAGTAAGACTGCTACTCATTACCATGCCTATTGGTATTTTTGCGATGGCAGTCTTGGGGTATTACGCGTTTGGTTTGAGCCTTGGTGCAGCTATTTTATTAGGTGCAGTGTTAGCGCCTACTGATCCCGTGTTAGCTTCGAGCATTCAGGTGGGACCTCCCAATACAGGAGGAGAAGACACACCGCGCTTTACTTTAACGTCAGAGGCCGGGTTGAACGATGGCCTGGCTTTTCCGTTTGTGTACCTAGCGATTAAGATTGCAGAAGCGTTCAGTGAAGGCAAAGCCTTTACTTACGAGATGCTATGGTCGTGGTTTACTCATGATGTCTTGTGGAAGATTGGCGCAGGCGTAGTGGTAGGTGTATTGGTTGGTAAAATATTGGCCAAAGTCGTGTTTTCTAAACATACCCGTGAGACTACCATCTCGCAAGGCTATGTGGTTATTGCTTTGACGCTACTAGCCTATGGACTTGCAGAGTATGTACACAGTTATGGCTTTATCGCTGTATTTGTGGCTGCATTTGCGTTTCGTCGCTCGGAGTGTGAGCATACCTATCATCAAAAACTGCATGATTTCGCTGAGCAATCAGAAGGCTTACTAATGTCATTAGTGCTGGTTATCTTCGGTATGTTCCTCGGTCAAGGGTTGCAAGCAGGTGTCGAGCTGACATGGCGCGTCTATATCGTCAGCTTTACCTTCTTACTACTTATACGTCCAATTGGTGGATTTATTGCTTTATCAGGATTGAACTTACCACATACCGAGAAATACGCAATATCGGCTTTGGGTATTCGTGGTATTGGTACTTTGTATTATCTGTCCTATGCGCTCAATCAAGGGTTCTTCGCAGATGAAGATGCGCTCAAATTGTGGATTGTCTGTTCGATTGTCATTTTGACTTCTATCTTTATCCACGGTCTTAGCGCATCAAGACTGCTTAAAATGACACCAAATAAGCAGCATTAACATTAATGCTGCTTATATTTAAAACAAAATAAATTCGCGATCAAAACTAGCATTATTAAAGTATCTCTTCTACCCAGCTCAAGACGGCTTCCTTCAGCGCAAACTGACGAACGTCATTGAGCATGGTGGTATCAAAATTATGAATAAAAGCAAATGACAGTTGGCGCTCAGGGTCGCACCAAGCAACCGATCCGTTATATCCCATATGCCCAAATCCTGATAATGCAGGACTCATTCTCTTATCCGTATCATCGTTGTTAGCATACAAGCTGAATAATCTATGGTAGCCCAATCGCCATTTCATGGCCGCTGGCATAACCGCATCTAAACCCTCAACCTGCGGAGTAGATAACTGCTCAAAAGCAGCACTATCAATCAGTGTTTTCCCTTGCCATATACCGCCATTAGCAAGCATTGCATAAATCGTTGCCAGTGCTTTAGCAGAAGCGACACCATTTGCCGCTGGAATGACCGCCTGTAGTGTCTGACGATTATAATAGTCAAGGGCATGTTTGCCAGCAGGTATAAGCGCTGCCTTATAGTTTTTTAGATTGAGCTGACTGGTATTGAAATATAAGCTATTAATACGCGCAGTATTTAATACAGGCTGTACGTTATCATTGTCAGAGCTATCTAGCTTTCCATCAAGGCTACTTTGCATCTCAGCTGCACGCTTGTCATTTAGCATTTTCTGTTGCCAGCAATGATAACTAGGTAAGCTTGCATAAGTACGTAAAGTCTCTTGAGAGTCTACTTTTAAGGTTGGTTTTTGGCGTCTCGATTTTAATTGAGAGCTTATATCTTCTGATTCTTCAAAATCTTTGGCCAATTTTGCCACCTGATCTACTTTGCTATCTGGCACACCAAAATAGCAGCTGTCAGCAATGCCCAGAGGCTCCGTTAGATACTGGCGCAGTGCTTCAGTGAATGATAAATTCGTGACTGCCTCTACTACGCCGCCCAATACCCAACCGTAGACCAATGCACTATAAGCGCTGTCATACTTGGTCGCATCTTCGGGAGAAGTAATAGGCATCGCTGCAATGTGGCGCAACATCGTATCCCAATCGAGTACCGTCTCGCTGTCAACATCAATACTTTGGATCGAAAATAAATCGGCCTGATGTGACATGACTTGTCGTAACGTCATTTGGTCTTTACCATTTGGAGCAAATTCTGGCCAGTAATAGGCAATAGGTTTGTCATATTCAAGCAGTTGCTTCGAAACCAGCACGTGAACCAACGTTGCCAATACCCCTTTACCAGTAGAAAAGTTAATGGCCAACGTATCGGGCTGCCACGGCATATTAGGACGCGCCATACCTGTGCTGGCTTGTGCTATACACTGACCTGCCTGATACACGGCCACAGCCCCGCCAGCAGGTGCATCATCAAGCTGTAAATCTGTCAGTAATTGCTGTAATTTGTTTTGAAAGTCAACGTTTATAGATGTATTAGAATTTTCTGTATTATGATCCATTATTATTACCTTGCTCCAGTGATATAAATTATTCTATTTTTAAGATGATAGTAATACACAAGCTATATAAAATATTTGAACCAGTATAAATGAATTGTGAGCCAATAAAAAAGGCCACCTATTGGTCGCCTTTTTTATTATTTATTTCGATGATATTTTTAAAGTTTACTAACGTCTAAGACAGCACTAATATTCAATGCCACAAATCTAGTTAACGCGGTACTAGTAAACGGTTATGAACTTCTTGTTCAAGCTTGGTCAAACCATGACTGCGACCACGTTCCATCGCTGTATCCATTTTACGTCCACGCAACCATCCTGCCCGCAGCGCTATTGCAGCTCCTACTCTATTACCCGACCCACAGTGCATAGCGACTTTTTTGCCATGGTGCTGGCGCAATACATTATCAAACGCCAATATCTTAAGCTGCTTTAGCTCTTTAGCACCGCTGATAGGCAGCTGTTCGTAGTGCATACCTGCTTGCTCAACTGCTGATGCCTCATCAAAGCTCAACTCGTCATCAGGCTGCAAGTTGATGACCAGCTCGACACCCGCTTTCGCTAAAGCCGCAACTTTTTCGTCATCTAACGCACCGCACACGATAGTGTTTGCATCTGGACGAAAATAAGGCTCAAAGATATCGGCCAAATCAACGCCATTATCGGTACTAATATGAATGTTAGCGCCGCTATCGTTAGCAGCGACCGTATCGGTTGCTATCGAGCTATCTGTTTGATCTACGTCTATCGCGTTTTCTTCTGAAGGCATGTTTTGTGAAGTCATAATAATAAATATGTACGTTAAATATGGCTGTTAAATAGAAGCTTTATGATGTTTATGCTACTTGCTGTCGCTCTTTAAGGTCACAACACCTGCCAAATGCGGTTTATTGTTTTTAGAGCTATACAGTCCAAACTCACAAGTATCATCTACGTTTTTGAGCTGGGCTACTGGCTCAGCAATCAGCTCTACTTCAGCTGGTAAAAAGATAGGCAGCTTAAATGAGACGTCAATTGTATAAGCATCAGGCAAGTCACCCATTAGAGCAAGGCACTTAGCCTTTGACCACATACCGTGTGCAATCGCTTTAGGGAAACCAAACGCGCGTGCTGATAGTGGATGCAAATGAATCAAGTTAAAGTCGCCTGAGACAAAGGCATAACGACGACCGATATCTTCTGGCACTTCAAAAATGCTATGAACACCTTCTTCGTTTACTTCAGGCTTGACCATTACTGGACGCGGCGCGCTCTTTTTATCTTTACTACTAGGTTTCTTGCTACGTGATAAATAAGTTGACGTGCCTTCCCAGATGACTTCATCTTCTGACTTTACGATAGTGACAAAGTCAAACTGCTGACCTTGAGCATGATCACGTAGGTTATCAAAAGTAACCGACATTGCTACCGTTTCACGCTCTCCAATCGGGCGATACTGGGTGACGCTATTATCAACGTGAACAAGACCTAACATGGCAAATGGGAATGGCTCTTTGACCATCATATTCATTTGCAGCGTCTGTGACAATACCGAGAAGTAAGTCGCTGGCACTTTACCATCATCAGCAAAACCGCAAATTTTGCGATAGTCATCTAGGTTTTCTTGATCGATATGCAAGTCATCTACATAGTAAGTAGATTGTGGCAACTGGTCTCTACTAACCTTGCCGCCATTACCAATAGGCAATAAGCTTTTGACAATATTGGCATAAGTGGTGTGCGCTTTTGGCAACGCATCATAATGTTTGTCTGACATAAGTACATCCTAAGTGTGGCTTGAACAAGTTCTTTAACGTATATAAAGACAATCTGCAGTCATTGACTAAAGCCTACTATTAAATCATTTAATAAGCATTAAATTTAATCAACCTCATGAGTATCTCTAACAGCAAAAAATAGTTTGGCTATTGGTTCTTGTGTTTTTATCATAAAAAAGCCACCCTTGGGCAGCTTTATTACACTTTATCAGAGATTATTTCGTAAGCATATGTGATACAAACGAGAAATAATAGCTCATATGATACAACTACTGTCTCTATCTATACCTTATTTCTCACATATACTTATCAATTAATCAACATTATGCACCAAGTAAGCTTTGACCACAGACGCGAATCGTGTTGCCATTTAGACCGCCAGACGCAGGTGACGCGAACCATGCGATAGTCTCAGCCACATCTACTGGCAGGCCGCCTTGGCTCATTGAGTTCATGCGGCGACCAGCTTCACGAATAGCAAATGGAATGGCTTCTGTCATTTGGGTTTCGATGAAACCAGGAGCGACTGCATTAATCGTCATGCCTTTAGCATTGTCTTCTAATTGCTTGGCAGTTGCGTTAACCAAACCAATCACACCAGCTTTAGAAGTGGCATAGTTGGTCTGACCCATGTTGCCCGCGATACCTGAAATTGATGATACACATACGATACGTGCGTTTTCTTTCAATACATCGTTATCTAACAAGTAGCGGTTCAATCTAGCGATACTGCCTAAGTTGATATCGATGACCATGTTCCACTTTTTCTCATCCATCTTAGCCAACGTCTTATCACGAGTCACGCCAGCATTATGGATGATTGAATCTAGGCCACCACGTTTCTGGGCAGCGTCAGCGATTTCTGCACCAGCGTCTTCACTAGTGATATCTACCGTCAAAGCAGAACCACTGATTTCGCTAGCAACTTTTTGTAGGTCAGCTTGCTGCTGCGGTACATCTAGACAGATAACATGCGCCCCTTCACGAGCCAATACCCGAGCGATAGCTTCGCCAATACCGCGACTTGCGCCAGTCACCAGCATAGTCTTGCCGCCCAAAGGCTGGTTCCAGTCAACATCGACTGAGCTGCCTTTACTGACACGTACTACTTGTCCTGATACGTAAGCTGAACGAGCTGAGGTAAAAAAGCGTAAGGTTGAATCTAGGTTTTGCTCTGCGCCTTCTTCAACATAAATCAGCTGCGCTGTGATACCGCGCTTAAACTCTTTGCCCACTGATTTCACAAAACCCTCAAGCGAGCGTTGAGCCATTGCTGATTCAATATCAGTGATGTTTTCTGGCGTACGGCCAACCACAACCACACGGCCTGATTTTTCTACGCGGCGTGCAACTGTATGGAAAAACTCATAAAGCTCTTTTAGCTGTTCAGCATTGCTGATATTACTGGCATCAAAAAGCAGTACTTTGAATTGATCATCGCCGCCCGTGTTGGCTTTTGCCTCAACGCCTGCATCAGCAAGTGCGTCTTTGATATCATCGCTACTATTTACATATACTTCGGCATGGACGTCTGACAGGATACGGGCAACCGACTCACTGACACTCTTGTCATCACCAGTAGCACGGCCAACCAATACACTACCACGCACCAAACGCTCACCGCTTTCGAAACGATCAAGCGTCGTTGGCATCGGCAAACCTAAGTTTTTTGCTACTTTTTTGCCAATAGAAGATTGAACAAAATCACCGTAACGGTCTGACATAATATAATCCTTATAATTAATGATTCGTATAATAATAAAAAATGCAATGAATCTATTATATAGAGACATTGACATCGTAATTATTTAAATTTAGTAAATCGCCTCAAAACTAGCCTAACTATACACTTCCCTTATAAACAAGTCCAAAAACAGATAATGTCTACAACAATCTGTAAACAAGTCAGTATACAAGCCAGTCGTTTTTAGCAGCGTTAAGCGCCACTATAACATGTTAAAATCCGACCTATAGGTTATGGCATACTTAATTATTGATAATAATATATTATCAAACGTACTGTTATGCAATGCTAATATTTCTTACTAGCCAGTCTATTAGAGCGATGCGTCATGGTCATGAATCTACTACCGACCTCATACAAGCGTCACATAGTTTGCTAAAGAGATACATTAAGTGAATAAAAAACGCCTTATGATAAACAGCTGTATTGCGTAATAAATGATAATATTTGCTTGTATAAAATAACTTAACTATTTTTATTGTTACCTATCACTTTTTACTTCTACCCATACTTTTTAAGGATAATATTATGAGTAATAAAAACAATCATCCAGATAGCCCTGTTGTTGAAAGTACAGTTGTTAAAGCAACGGATACAAAATCAGATACAGCAAAAAAAGAAACTGCTGCAAAAAACACCTCGACTAAAGACACTAGCGCTAAAGATACTGCTAGCAAAAAAGCGGGCGATGAAAAAGTAGAAACCACTGTTGCCAAAAAACCTGCTCCAGCTAAAAAAGCCAGCACAACCAAACCAGCTTCAAACCTAAACCGTGTTGCGATCTTAGGTGGTAACCGTATTCCATTCGCGCGCTCAAATGGATCATACGCTGATGTTAGCAACACAGACATGCTAACCGCTGCATTGGACGGTTTGGTTGAGCGTTATAACCTGCAAGGCGAAACCGTAGGTGAAGTGGTATCTGGCGCAGTCATGAAACTTAGCCGTGATATCAACCTTACTCGTGAAGCCACATTGAATACCGCGCTAAACCCACATACACCAACTTATGATATCTCACAAGCTTGCGGTACTGGCTTGCAGGCGACATTTGCTTCTGCCAACAAGATTGCACTTGGTTTGATCGATTCGGCGATTACTGGCGGTGTAGATACTACCTCTGATGCTCCTATCGCTGTCGGCGATGGCTTACGTAAAGTACTGATCAAACTTGGTGCGGCAAAAGACAACAAACAACGTCTAAAAGCGTTAATGGGTCTAAATCCAAAAGACTTAATCGATTCACCGCAAAACGGTGAGCCACGCACTGGCCTATCAATGGGCGATCATCAAGCGATTACTACGCTTGAGTGGAATATCAGCCGTGAAGCGCAGGATGAGCTTGCATTTAACAGCCATCAAAACCTAGCACGCGCTTATGACGAAGGTTTCTTTGACGACTTAATCACGCCGTACAAAGGCCTGACTCGTGATAACAACTTGCGTCCAGATACTACATTAGAAAAATTGGGTAAATTAAAGCCAGTATTTGGTAGAAAAAATGCCAATCCAACGATGACAGCTGCCAACTCTACGCCGCTTACTGACGGTGCTTCTTGTGTACTACTAGGTACTGATGAGTGGGCAAAAGAGCACGGCCTAAAACCACTTGCTTATATCGTCCATCAAGAAACCGCAGCGGTAGACTTCATCGGTAAATCTGGCACCACAGAAGGTTTACTAATGGCACCAGCTTATGCGGTACCACGTATGCTTGAGCGCGCTGGTCTGACTCTACAAGACTTTGACTTTTACGAGATTCATGAAGCCTTCGCTTCACAAGTACTATCAACCTTAGCTGCTTGGGAAGATGAGAAATTCTGTGAAGAGCGCCTAGGCTTAGATGCACCGCTAGGTTCTATTGATCGTAGCAAGCTAAACGTAAACGGTTCATCACTAGCGGCAGGTCATCCATTTGCGGCAACTGGCGGCCGTATTCTAGCTACTGCTGCTAAATTATTGGATCAAAAAGGTTCAGGCCGTGCACTTATCTCTATCTGCGCAGCAGGTGGTCAAGGCGTGACTTGTATCCTAGAAAAATAAGCTTGGTCACTTTTAAGTGAAAAAGATACGCTGACTTATTATTTTAATCAGTACATATCTATCAATAAAAAATGCCCTTTAATTTATTTAAAGGGCATTTTTTATTGTCTGTACTTTGCTATGATAGAAACGACCTAGATAGTAGCCTCTTAAAAAAGCCGATACGCAAAACAAAGGTAATATTTATGGGTAAGACAAAAATTTTATTAAGAAAAATAAGGCAAGTCATTTGTGGCTCTGAAAAACTGGTGATGACAGAACCGCTTGCAACCGCTGATTTTCAATCTCTAACGACTGAGGAGGATATAGAGCGGTACCATCAGGAACAAGCCATTCTTACTGAACGCATCGAAAAAGACATTCTTGATGATGATTTACGTCGAAAAATGCACCAAGACTTAATCGATACATATGATGAAGAACTAGAAAATGAAATAGATGACTATGCACGTGACTTTCGTTTTAACGGACGTGAGATGAGCGAGCAAGAAAAACTGGATCGACGCACCTACTTTCAAGAGTTGGTACGACTACAGCGAGAACTGATAAAACTACAAGATTGGGTCGTTGATCGCGGTGAGCGTATTGTCGTTATCTTTGAAGGGCGGGATTCTGCTGGTAAAGGTGGCGCCATTAAACGCATTACCCAACGATTGAACCCACGCGTGTGCAGGGTAGCTGCCCTGCCGGCTCCCACTGAGCGCGAGCAAACGCAGTGGTACTTTCAACGTTACGTGGCCCACTTGCCTGCAGCAGGCGAAATCGTATTGTTTGACCGTAGTTGGTACAACCGCGGAGGCGTTGAGCGTGTCATGGGGTTTTGTACTGACGCGCAATATGAGGAATTTTTTCAATCAGTACCAGAGTTTGAGCGTATGCTCGTACGCTCAGGCATTCGCTTAGTAAAATACTGGTTTTCTATCACTGATGATGAGCAACATGCACGATTTATGAGCCGAATATATGATCCGCTTAAGCAGTGGAAACTTTCACCAATGGACCTACAGTCGCGTCGACGCTGGGAAGATTACACCAAAGCAAAAGAAACCATGTTTGAGCGCACTCATATTCCTGAAGCACCCTGGTGGGTTGTCGAAGGCAATAATAAAAAACGTGCTAGGCTGAACTGTATTGCCCATTTGCTCGACCAAATCCCTTACAAAGAAGTGCCTCGTGACGAAATTGAGTTACCCAATCGCAAACGCGATGATGAGTACTACCGCGAACCTATTCCCGATGATATGTATGTGCCGCCTCGTTATTAAGCGTCTAGCGCCTACTACTATAAAAAATTAAAGAAAATTGATCTAAAAAAGCAGCCTTACTAAATAATAAGGCTGCTTTTTTTATATTAATAAGTTCAAAACCACAGCCAAACTTATTAAAGATACAGGTGTGTTTTCTAGATATTACCTAGTTATTACCTAGTTATTATATAGATACTACATAGTATAAGTCGATTGCAAGCTATCGATTTTTCCCGCGAGTAGGCGCTCAACCTCATTCTTAATTCTTTGACCAGAGACGTCACTACCAATTTGCACAGCAAACCCTGCTGGGCGACTGCCTTGACTCTTAGAGTTAATCCAAACAACCTTACCATTCATTGGTAGGCGTTCACTAGAGTTGGGTAGCGTGATAGCGATAAACACTTCATCACCCAATTGCTGAGCTTTGTCAGACGGTACAAACAAAGCGCCATTACTGACAAATGATAAATAGCTGGCATATAACATTTCGATACTTTCATAATGACAGGTCAAAATCCCGCCACGTCCTGGCATTGCCATAGTCAGCTTCCTTCATCAACTGGGTTTAGTATGTTTATATAAATAATTGATAGTATATAGTTAAGAACAATTGCAAATTTACGAACACAAATTAAGCGTTAAAACATGGCTCTATAAGCTTGCCAACTCTTGCATTAGCTTATCATAGGCAAATTTTTCTTGCACATTTTGTTGCAGCGCAATTTTGGTCTGCTGCACGCTGTTAGCAAATGCCTCTAACCCGCTATCAGTAGGTTGATAAGTAGCCAATATCGTTGATAGATTGACATCCTTTTGTAGTTCACTCAGCCCCAAACAGACACGGCGTATATCAAGGAACATCAGCTCAGACAGCTGTATAAACTCTTTAATATTAAGCTGACCTTGCCAATAATCACTTGCCGCCACACCACTACGTTTACCACTACGTAATGCCTGCCACGTGGTCAGCCATAAGCTGCGCTTGCTATACCATGGTGCTTGCGCCAAAGCTATAGCAGCTAACGGCGCACCATTGGCTAATTGTATCAATTGCTCAATCGCAGCGTTACTAACGGCTTCGCGGTTAATCGTATGACCTAGCGCCTGCGTCACATAATCGACAGCAACAGTCGGCTCAATTGTCTGTAGTGCCAACTGTTGAACACGACTCTTAATCGTTGGTAATAGCTGAGCAGGCGTATCACTAATCAAAAATAGATGCACCTGCGCTTGTGGTTCTTCCAATGTCTTAAGCAGCGCATTAGCAGCGGCCACCGTCATTTTCTCAGCGTGATCTAATACACAGATGCGCATTCCCTGTCCGCCTTGATAAATAAAAGGCTGCAAAGCACGAATATCATCTACTTTGATTTTAAAAGCACTATTGCTAGTAGCTTTAGCGCCTTTTTTATCTTTTGTACTACTTAATTTTTCTTGAAGCGTATCGCTTTCGGCACTGATAGGCATAATAACGAGTGGTAATACTTGCAAGCTCGGATGAGTTCCCGACTTGAGCCACTGACAACTCTCACATACTTCGCAAGCACCTAATGGGTGTGCGCCACGCTCACGGCATAATAGCCAAGCGACCAATCGCCATACAAAGGCGCGTTTACCCATACCTTGCATACCAGCAGCGAGCAATGCATGCGGCAAAGACTGCTGCTTAAGTACGCGCTCGGTCAACTGTAACCACAGTACTTTTTGCCATGGCAGTAGTGGCGCAAAATATATACGGTCTGTGTTATCTAGTGCGTCCATATTTCCTGTCAAATTATTCATGGTTATGGCTCTATCACATTGATTAAGTATTTCAGGTATAGCCACGACAACAATACTTTAGCGTTGTAGGAAACTTAGAATCGCACACAACTTTGCTCAGACTATTACTTAGTAGGGTTCTAAAAGTTATCTAAGCTCATCGCGTTTAGACGATCTAGATCTTCTTGTGTGTCGACGCCAGCTGGTAGCTGACAGGCAGCTTCTGCGATGGCGATATGCTGACCGTTTTCTAAAACACGTAATTGCTCTAAGCTTTCAAGTATCTCAAGTGGCGTTTGTGGCCAGTCTACGAACTGCTGTAATAGACTGACACGATAAGCGTATAAACCCAAATGGCGATAGGCGTTCTTTGGTGGGTGCATCTGATTATTATCAGCTAATACAACATCACGATCACAAGGGATCGGTGCGCGGCTAAAGTAAAGCGCACGCTGTAAGTTATTAGCAGATTGGCTGACTACTTTTACTACCGATGGCCGCTGGAACGTATCATAGTCATCGATAGGCTCACAGAGTGTGGCCATCACGCTATTCTCATCTGCTACCAAAAGCGCCTGTACTTGCTCTAAAAGTAATGGCGGTACAAGGGGCTCATCGCCTTGCATGTTCACCACAATATCATGCTCAGCCCAACCTTTGATAGCTGCTACCTCTGCCAAGCGATCCGTCCCTGAAGCATGCTCACTACTGGTCATAACCACATCAAAACCTGCATCGGTGCAAACTTTTGCAATTTGCTCATCATCAGTCGCTATACACATGTCATTAGCAAAACTTGCTGTCTGCGCTTTTTCTGCTACCCAAAGTATCATCGGCTTACCATGAATAGTTAGCAATGGCTTACCAGGTAAGCGCGTGCTTTTAAAACGTGCAGGAATCACGATATGGGTCTTGGCGGGCGTGGTGGCGAACGACATGGCGTATTCCTATAAAAGTGGTACGGAAATTTAAGATATTAGTTGATATTTATGATGGGACTGACGTGTTCATATCATGGTCGATACGAATCCCTAGCGCCTTTAGCTGCGCATCTAGATTATGATAACTATTCTCTGATAATACAGCCGTCACTGGCAACACCCATAGTCTACTGACAAGTTCTAAATATTCATCATTGAGTGCTTGTGTCGCTGTATAGTCTGCCAATAATGCGCTGATTTTTACCGCATCTTTACTGGTTACGATGATAGGATAATCACCATACTGTAAAAGCTCAGCCAAACTAAAATCGTAATGGTCAGGGTAAGGATGCTCTATGACCTCAAAGCCAATGGACTCTAAGGTATCAAAAAACCGCTGCGGATAGCCGATACCACTGACAGCATGGACGCGGCTGTTATTAGTAGGCTTCACACTATTTAGTTGTGCTGCGCTCGATGTAGGATCCCATAGGCGCTGTAACTCAGCTGGTTGCAAATGCATGGTCAAACGAACAGTAGACTGTATCTTATTACCACTTCTAGAAGTCAGAGTTAAATCTGTACTTGGTTTTTCATGGTAAATAACATTTGCACCCTCTAATCGTGACATCGGCTCACGCAAAAAACCTGTTGGTAGTAGCTGCTTGTTGCCAAACCCACGGGCGGCATCTACCACAATCCATTCGATATCACGCTGCAGTGCATAATGCTGCAAACCATCATCTGCAATAATCAATTGCAAATTAGGCTCTGCCTTTAATAGAGTGGCAATCGCTTGCTGGCGATTGGGACACACTGCCATAGCAGCGCCTGTCATATGAGCAATCAAACACGGCTCATCCCCGACTATATGGGGTAAGCTAGTAGCACTAACCAATGCTGGCATTTGACTCGTATCACCGCCATACCCGCGACTGATCACCCCTACTTTTATGCCTTTTTTTTGTAAGTAGTTGACCAGAGCAATAATCAGCGGCGTCTTACCACTACCGCCCACACTGATATTACCAATGACCATCACGGGAATAGGTGCTCGATAGCTTGATAACAGGCCGGCCTTATAAGCTTGACGACGCAAGAAGGTGATGAAACCGTATAACCAACTGACAGGCAGCAACAACCACAACCAAACAGCTTGACGTTGCCATGCGCGGGTGACTGTCGTCTCAATACTCATTAATCAATATCGCTTATCTTATTGGTTCATGGCTGCGTGAAAATTGGCTAAAAACTTCTAAACTGACTACTCAAAATCTCGAGCATACATTTGCGCATAGTGGCCTTGCAGCTGCATTAACTCATGATGCGTTCCTAACTCAACAATCTGACCGCCATCCATCACAGCAATACGATCCGCTGACTCGATAGTCGTCAATCGATGGGCAATAACCAATGTAGTACGGTCTTTCATCACATTATCGAGCGCTTGCTGGATATAATACTCAGACTCATTATCCAGCGCGCTGGTGGCTTCGTCTAAAATTAGAATCGGTGCATCCTTTAGTAATGCGCGAGCAATAGATAAACGCTGACGCTGACCACCAGATAGTTGCAACCCTTCAGCACCAATTTCGCTTTGATAGCCGTTTGGCATTTTCATAATAAAGTCATGAGCGAAGGCATCTTTTGCGGCTTGTTCAACCTCAGCTTGAGTCTTGTCAGCTAGGCTACCGTAAGCAATATTATTAAATACGGTAGTATTAAACAATACTACTTGTTGGTTCACCATTGCAATCTGGGCACGCAAACTCTCTAACTTAATGTCTTCAATAGGCATACCGTCTAATGTGATTTGCCCTGAAGACGTCTCTAGAGTACGTGTTAATAAATTGACTAGTGAGGACTTGCCCGCACCACTTCGCCCTACTAATGCAACTGTCTCACCTGCTTTAATATTCAAGGTAAAGTCACGTAGAGCCACCGTCGAATCTGGATATACCAAGCTGATATTGTCTAACGACATTTGCCCTGATAGCGCTTTACTGATTGTGCCTGTGTCTTCTTCTTCTGGCTCATCAAGTAGTGCAAAAATCGACTCACCAGCAGCCAGACCTTTTTGCAGCTTCTGATTAATATCAGTCAGCGAACGTACGGGCTTACTTAATAAACCTGCTGCTGCAATGTAAGAGATGAACTCACCTGCTGAAATATCATCTATTACTTCAGGTCGCAACGCAAGCCAGACGACAACGGCCATCGCAATCGCCATCAACAGCTGTACGGCTGGCGTATTAATACTATTGGTAACAACCACCTTCATACCTTGGCGTAGGTTTTTCTTCGATGTTTTGTCAAAACGTGCTGACTCGTATGATTGACCACCGTAATTTTTGACCACTTGATAGCCGCCGATGACTTCATTGGTAATGTGACTGACATTACCCATCGTTTCTTGGATACCTTTTGAGAGCTTAAGATAGCGCTTTGACGCAATGCGCACCAGCCATAGTATTGGTGGTAATACCACAAATAAAATAAGCGTTAGACGCCAATTGCTATAGAACAAAAAACCAATCAACGCGACAACGGTCAAACCATCACGCAGCAAAGTCTTCATTGAGTCTGTACTGGCTGCCGTGACCTGTTCAACATCAAATATCAACTTCGATGAAATCGTACCGGCTGGATTGGCCAAATAAAATGAACTAGGCAAGCGCAGTAATTTGTTGAAAACTTCTACACGTAGCTCATAGACTAAGTTGCGTGAGACCAATGCAGAGTAATAGTTACCCAAAAAACTACCAACCCCGCGCACAAAGAATAGCAATATAATCAATAGCGGAAATAAGGTTTGTTTGCTTCGATCATTCTGATTGATAGCATCAGTAATATATTGCAAAAGCTTAGCAGTCCAAATCTCTGTCCCTGCATTAATCGCAAAACCTAACGCCGTCAATAGCAATGCCCACCAGTAAGGCTTTAAATACCTTAATAAGCGTAATAGTGTCTTACTCTTAGGCGTAACGGGCGATACTGCCGATGCATTTTTAGCAGAAGATTTTTTAGAGTCAGGTAAATAAGCTTGGCTCATAAAAGCCTCAATTTGGGTATCGTGGTATGAATGGGCTGTGTGACACACAGTTTTATGATGGTAAGGCTATATCTGTTATTGCGGCAGCGTTTGGCCAAGTGGTACCACTGTACTGATATTTAAATTCAAAAATCCGAGCTTTCCAGCGATATCCATCACTCGCACCACAGACTGATGAGTCGCATTGGCATCCGCTGCAATGACAAATAGCATATCGCGGTTGCTGCCCGCCTCTTGCTGCAACATACTGGTCAGTTCAGCCTCATTGCTACTAGCAAGTGTAATGCCATTGACCAAATAGCTACCATCTTCTTGCACAGCTACTTCGATACTGTTGTTTTGTTCTGTCAGTGCAACACCTTCCGCTTCAGGAAGGATAATATTTAAACGACTGAAGTGATTGAATGAGGTGGCAAGTAATAAAAACACAATCAAAAACAGTAAACAATCAATCATCGGTGTTAGATTAATTTCAAGCGGTTCAACCGTTGGTTTTCTAAAACGCATATCAATCTCTTTAATTCAGCTACCATTTATAGGCTTAAGATTTCTATTCTTTAAAATCGCATTGACTACACTGCCGCTATGCTAGTCTTATCCGAATCCAACCCACCGAATGAACGTTCTTGTGCAATACTATCTTCTATTGACGTACGGCTAGAAGCTGTAGATGGCTGCGTACTAGCAAGCAAGTGATAATCATATAACTCTTGAATCATAAGCCCTGCTTGGGTTTCGAACTGAGCATTAATATCAATGATACGGCGCTGAAAATAACGATAAGCAACCAGCGCAGGGATAGCAACGATCATACCTGCAGCGGTAGTGATTAGTGCCTGTGACACGCCAGCAGCTAGCATCGTCGGATCTTGCATGGCACCATCGGTAATCGCCAAAAATGACGAGATGATTCCTAATACCGTACCTAATAGGCCAAGTAACGGAGCTATCGCACCGATAGTTCCTAACATATTGATGTTTTTTTCTAACTGATGAACTTGGACGCTGGCACGGTTTTGCATGTGCATTGCCATCGACTCTAACCCATACTGACGATATAGCAAACCCGTTGCCAAGATATCGCCAAGCGCCGTCTTTTCTTTTACATTCATCAATTGTGTACGGCCAATATCGCCATTTTCACGTAAACGAGTTATTAGCTGTTCACGTAACCTGCTAGGAGCGACTTTGTTAAACTGTAGTGTATGGCTACGTTCAATAATGATAACTAATGCTAATATAGAACAGACCACGATAGGTGTCATTAGCCAGCCACCTGCTTTTACCAACTCCCACATATCTACTCTCTTCCGTATTTTTGCAAAAATAATTATTACAGAGGCGACTTAGCAATTGGATAGATACGGCTAACTCGCAAACGTTCTTAAGCCTGAGCTTCTATATGTTTAATCAACGCAGCTAATTGGTCTTGATTATGGAAAAATATCTCAACACTACCTTGACCATCTTTTTTATGTTTTAGTTTGACTTCAGCACCCAGCATATCTGTTAATCTTTGGGTCAAACGCTCTACATCACGAGATTGTGCTTGTTCAGCACGGTTGATCTTGGGTGCTGGCTGCAAGATTGATTTGACCAATTTTTCAGCCTCTCGCACGGTCATACCGCCATCGATAATCTTTTGCGCGATGATAGGTTGCTGTTCAGAGGACAATGCTAAAAGTGTACGAGCATGACCCATATCTAGCGCACTATTGGCCAAATGGTCTTTTACTGTATCATGCAGCTGATTTAAACGAAGTAGATTCGATACTGTCGTACGCGCCTTGCCGACGACTTCAGCGATCATGGCATGACTCATACCAAACTCTGTATGAAAACGCTGCAATGCTGCTGCCTGCTCAATCACTGACAAGTCTTCACGCTGAATATTTTCAATCAGTGCTAGTGCAATTGCTAACTCATCAGATAAGGCACGCTCAATCGCAGGGATAACCGCTTTTCCTGCCATTTTTGCTGCACGCCAGCGGCGTTCACCAGCGATAATTTCATGAGTGACAAATGCTTCACTCTTATCTTCGTTTGCCAACAATGGGCGGATAACGATAGGCTGCATCACGCCATGCTGCTCGATAGAAGACGCCAATTCTGCAAGTGCTGTCTCACTCATATCTCGACGAGGCTGATACTTACCTGCTTGCAAGCGTGTGACATCGATTTGTACAAGGCTAATCTGGTCTTCAGTTGCGCTCGTATCTGCATTATTGCCACGCGATTTATTGAGTGACGCCTTGCTAGTAGCACGAGATGAACGTGGTGCGCGAGTGCTATTCTCACTAGCAGCATCGTTATCAGTAGTCTTCGCAGATGATTTTTTACTGGCTTTTGTTGGAGTGATATCAGGCGCTATATCCGTAGACACAGTATCTACAGGCGCATTAGTCTCTACAGGCACATTAATATCTGGCGCAGCATTTTCACGCGCCACCATGTCGTCTTGCAAGGCAGAGGCGGTAATTTGCTTTTCTTTTTTGATTGACCCTAATAAGGCATCTAAGCCCCGATTAGCAGCCAACCCTCTTTTCTTCGCCATGATTACCTATCCTCTAACGCTAAAATAAAAGCCAATTGATTAATAATGCGGCTTACTAAATACAATATTAAGTGTTCTATATTTATGCTATTCATTTACTGTCTTGATCAGTGACGCTTTTTATCTAACAACCCTTTGTAAGAACTTTAGATAAAAACTAGTTGCTTTGCTTCATTACTTCAGCAGCAAGTTTTTGATACGCGCGTGCGCCTTTTGACCATCTCTCATACGCAATAACTGGTAAGCCGTGCGCAGGAGCTTCTGCCAAGCGAATATTTCTTGGAATATGAGTTTTGTACATAATATCGCCAAAATGCGCTTCTAGCTCAGTAGAGACATCACGGGCAAGCGTGTTACGCGCATCGAATAGCGTTCTGACCACACCGCGAATATATAGCTTAGGGTTCAACTCTGTAAGACGTTCAATCGTTTGTGATAAGTCAGCCAACCCTTCTAGTGCATAATACTCACACTGCATAGGGATAATCACACTGTCCGTAGCCACCAACGCATTAATCGTCAGTAGATTCAAACTAGGCGCACAATCGATAATTACATAATCGTATGGCTGTTTTTGTGTGGATACCTGATCGTTAACCAATTCGGCCATCGCTGTTTTGAACAGCTCATGACTATCTGTCTTACTCATTAGCGTAATGTCCATGCCAGCCAAATCGCGATTGGCACCGATAACATCGAATCCAGCAGGACTAGTAACAATTGCTTCAGACAACGCGACACCATCTAGCAAAACGTCCGCTATGGTAAGATCTAACTCGTTTTTGTCAACACCTGTACCACTGGTCGCATTACCTTGTGGGTCTAAGTCAATCAGCAGTACATGCTTGCGTTTAGCAGCCAAGCTGGCGGTCAAATTTACTGCCGTTGTGGTTTTACCCACACCGCCTTTTTGATTCGCAATTGCTATGATTTCCATACACTCACTCAATTTTATTAGGGTCTATTACTTTTGACTCGGTTGGTACGATTATTTTTGTTCAATCTTGTGCAGCGACACTCGCTCAGTATTTAAAAATAAGCAATTTATGGTCTGAAGTGCTCAGTTTGCGGTCGAGCATTTTAAATGCTTTTAAATACTATGTCATTTAGATACAGACGTAAACTGTGTTTCACAAAAAACAGTGCCTGTTTCATGACTGCGAAGTGTTTATGCCTTAGCTATCTTTGACAGACATTTCAATTAAATGACGACTGTCGTGCAAACGTGGCACCGTCAGTTTAATGGTTTTGATATGCCAATCACTATCGAGTGCTTGTAGCTCTTCCTCACTCGGGACTTTACCTTTCATAGCACATAAGAAGCCGCCATCTGCCAATCTTGGCTGCGCTACTTCTACAAAATCTATCAAACTGGCAAATGCTCGTGATGTCACCACCGCATAACTTGCTTCATGCGCTTCAATACGCGACGCAATCGGCTGCATATTACTCAAACCAAGCTCGCTGCTAATTTGCTTAATAAAGCGGATTTTCTTCTGATTGCTATCAAGCGCAGTACACTGGCGCTCAGGCTGACAAATGGCAATAATAACTGCCGGCAACCCTGCTCCCGTGCCGATATCTAGCAACGATCCGGCGGGTAAATGCGTTATAATAGACAGACAATCTATCACATGCTTGATCAGCGCTTCTTCTGGATCAGTGATGGCGGTCAGATTATACGCTTTATTCCATAGTAAAAGCTGGTCTAAGTACAATAATAACGTGCGCTGCTGCGTTTCACTTAACGGCAGACCCAGCTCATTTATCGCTTGCGCCAAAATATTAGCCAGCTTTGGCAGTTGCGCACCAAGCTTTACGAAACCAGCCGGATCAATATTGATATTACTCATACTAGCAGACGATGAAGAGTTTTTAGCAGAAGCTGACATACAACGAGTTATCCAGTTTTGACTTGTGAACCGTTTATTTTATCATGCAGTCTGCCCATTGAATAGTTGCAGATTGCGCCAATGTGGGACATCTTATACTATCTACGCTGATCATGAGGCGTTATTCTGCTTTGATTGCCTCCAATTCGCTGATTAAGTCATTCGTTTTTTACTGTTTACGCTCAAGCATTTGCCTAAATATGATACAAAACTGCGCTTAATGACTTCGCTAATAGGTGACTATATCTTGTAAGATGTCATGATTGATTATAAAAAACTCAGAATACGCTTGAACAGATAAAACCAATCACTTCTCATATTCCTTTAATACTTTTTAAGATGATTTTTCAAACGCCTATGACAGAACAACCCTACACCCTTATATCGCAAGTATCAAAAGATGCTAACAATATGGTAGTACCTACTACCAATACAAAAAATACTAAGCAAAAAGCACCTGATACCCCAAACCCTATCTTCACAGAAGTTCAGCAAAATTGTCGCATTTCCGCTGAGCAATTAAAACGTTATAGCGACCCTGATGAATTGCCTACGGATACACGCACTGCGCCCGACTTAGATGTGGGCTTCGGTCAACAACGCGCGCTCAAAGCATTACATACAGCGCTGGATATTAAAGCCAGTGGTTACCATGTGTTTGCCGCTGGTGAAAACGGTTTGGGCAAACGTACTGTCATTAGTCGTCTGTTAACGCGTATTGCCGCCGACGCACCGACGCCTGATGATTGGGTATATGTGCATAATTTCACCGATCCACGCACACCATTGGCACTGCGTCTACCAGCTGGTCAAGCTTCGCTATTACAGCAGCAAGTTAACAACTTATGGCAGCAAGCAAAAAAGCGTTTAAGCCAACGCTTTCGTAGCGATCAATACCAAAGTAAAATCGAAGCCATCAAAAACAGTACTCATCAAAAAGAAAGTCATGCCTATGACGCGCTTAATGCTGAAGGCAAACAATATGACCTAGCATTGACGTTTCGCTCGTTTGATAATAAAGCCGTATTTGTTCATCCTAGTCAACTGCCTACAGAAAGCAATAGCGTTGATGACAAGCAAATAAAAATACCTAGCAATCGTAAAGATTCAGAAAAGCTCGATGATAGCGAAAAAGTTAACATTTTGGGCAATGAAAACACTGAAAATAAAGAAAATAAAGATTCTACATATGGCAATAATGAGTATGAAGCTGAGCTGAATAACTTTGTGCAAAAGAACCATATGCAAAAGCGACTGAGTCAATTGACTATCGCTTTAGAGCAACTAGAAGACGAAGCCAACGATGAGATCGAAGAGTTACATCGTAGTATTGCCCAACGTGCTTTACAGCCATTATTTACTCCTATTTATGAGCAGTTTGCGACTCATCCACTTGTCGTGGCATATCTCAAAGCTGTATTCGACGACATGGTCACTCATGTAGAGCGTATCGTCAATGGCGATGATGAAGAGTTTGTGACGGCAGTGTTGGCTACGACGCCTAGTCGTTATGCAGTCAATGTTATTGTCAGTCACACACCTGACAGTGGCGCGCCCGTGGTCTTTGAGGATTTGCCAACCCATCTCAATTTATTAGGGCATGTCGAGCAGATCACCCAATTAGGTACTGTGACCACTGACGTGAGTATGATTCGTGCAGGTGCTCTACATCGCGCTAATGGCGGCTACTTACTGTTAGAAGCTAGCCACGTCCTTGAGCATCCTTATGCATGGCAAGGCTTAAAGCGCGCTTTACAATCACGAAAAATCAAACTATCAAGTCTAGAGCAAATGCTGACGCTAACCGGTAGCTTGTCTCTCTCACCCGCGCCTATTGATTTAGATATCAAGGTTATATTGTTAGGTGAAGCAGATTTATATTATGAGCTGCTAGAGCTTGAGCCTGAATTTGATGCAGTATTCAAAGTCCGAGCTGACTTTCATGACGATGTGCCTCGTACCACTAAGCATGAATTGGCATTGGTCGCAAAAATGGCCGATATCATCGACTATGCCGACCTTTATCCGTTTGATAGCAGTGCACAGGCCACGCTACTTGAACATTTAAGCTTGCAAGCTGAAGAACAAGATCGCTTAAGCCTACACAGTGACTTATTGATTAAGCTTTTGCATGAATCAAACCGTCACGCTCGCTTAAATAATGAGAATATGGTAACGGCAGATCATGTCACTCAGGCAATCGATGACATGGATGAGCGTTCAGGGTATTTGCGCGATCTGTACTGGGATGAGCTTAAAAACGGCCAGCAACTTATCCAAACGCAAGGCGATGCTATTGGACAAGTTAATGCTTTAACCGTAGTCAGTTATGCTGATAGTGAGTTTGGCATGCCAGCACGGCTTACTGCGGTCATTCAGCCCAATATTGGCACAGGTGAAATTCTTGATATTGAGCGTGATGTAGACTTGGGTGGTAGTTTACACGCCAAAGGTATGCTGATTATGACCAGCTATTTGCGAGCGCTGTTTAGTCAACATCATGCGCTGAACTTTAGTGCCTCGCTGGCGTTTGAGCAAAGCTACGCGCAAATCGATGGCGATAGTGCCACCGTTAGCGAAGGCTGTGCATTGCTATCCGCGTTAGCAAACGTGCCTATCAATCAGTCTCTCGCGATTACTGGATCAATGAACCAGCTAGGCGAAGTACAGGCAGTTGGTGGCATCAATGCTAAAATCGCAGGTTTCTTCGACGCTTGCCGCGAGCAAGAGCTAACAGGCGATCAAGGCGTCGTCATTCCGATGGCTAATGTCAAACAGCTGATGTTACGTGATGACATTATCGATGCGGTAAATAGAGAGAAATTTCATATCTATGGCGTTTATACTCTAAGTGAAGCCCTGACGCTGATGACTGGCTTGCCCATCGACACCATGAATAAAAAAGGCCGTTATCGTAAAGATACTTTATTTGGCAAAGTATTAAGCCGTCTGATGCTATGGGATGAAAATCAAGACAGCACTGATGACATCGATGATGAAAAGTCCAAAAAGAAAGCAAAGAAGAAGCGTAAAGAAAAACGTCAAAAGAAAGAAGATAAGAGAATAAAAGAAAAGCGAAAAGGTGAGAGAAGTGATAAGAAAGGTAGCGAGGAAAGTAACAAGCAAAGCGATGCTAAGCCTATTGATGACACCCTAAACGATAGCGAGACAACAGCTATCGATGAAGATGGCAATTAAAATTTGAACGGTATTGCTGATACGCACGCACATTGCTGTTCGACTAGATTCATTATTATGTCTATGGCTAGATCGAGCAGCAACCATCGAATAGCAACTATTAAATAAACATAAGCATGCATGAACGTCGCTAGACGCTACGCTGCTTTTCTGCGATGATTAACGGTTCCTGATCGAGCAAAATCATGCCAGAAACCGACTTGTAACTTCATAAAGGGTATCTCTTAATGACTGTACATCCTACTGATGCTGATAACATCCAAGCTCAGTCCAATCCTAGTGAGCAGGCAGGTGCGCTTGCAGCTGTAGACACTGGTACCTCAAAAGAGGCCAATGCCGACAATATTAGTGACAATCGACATGGTGCGGCAACGACTGCTCGGCAATGGCAAGTACTATCACAACTGCAGCGCAATCGCTGGGTAGGTACCACGCATATTTATGAGCAGCTGATGATGGCAGGCTTTGATATCAGTCTACGTACTGTCCAACGCGATTTGAACGCCCTTGCCAAACGCTTCCCTATCGAAAAAAACAATGCCAATCCTCAAGGTTGGCGCTGGAAAGAAGACGCCCCATTACAAAGTTTGCCGCATATGAACTTATCACAAGCGGTTGCTTTTAATATGGTCGAGGCCAATCTGACCCAGCTATTGCCACCTGTTATCTTAGATGAATTATTTCCTTGGTTTGACTTAGCACGACGACAGCTCAAAAACAGCAAAGTGACCCACTCTTGGATAGACAGAGTGCGTATCGAGCCTGCCACGCAGCCGCTTATTGCACCAGATATAGATTTGGACAGTAAAGACAATATTTACCACGCGCTATTTTATCAACTACAGATTCATGCTTGTTATACTCGTAGCAACAAATTACAAGCCAGCGAATATATCCTAAATCCAATCGCAATTATCCAGCGCGGCGTGATTATCTATCTGCTGGCAACTCGTACTGACGACCCAGAAGCCACCATTCGCACCTTTGCCTTACATCGTTTTGATAGTGTTGAGATTCTCGAAACCGCTGCAAAAACGCCAGAAAACTTTCAACTCGATACCTATTTGGATGAAGGCAGCATGGGTTTTAGTCACCCACTGTTTGGCGAATTGGATGAACGTGGCAAGAACACTGCTGTTGAGCTTAGGTTCACTAGGCAAGCAGGTAAAAGTCTGACCGAAAGTAAACTTAATGACGATCAAACCGTGACGCTAAATGAGGATAACACCCTTACTGTAAAAGCCACTGTTAACTTGACCTCACAGCTGGTTTGGTGGCTACGTGGATTTGGTAGTGGGTTATTAGATGCTAAGCCTGAGCTGCTCTATCAAGCAGTATTAGATAAGTCTTCGACAGCAATCAATGAGTGACATCACTGACCTGAGATAGGCTAACATCCGCACGCCTTAAGTAAGCAGACACCAAATCTAGATAACGGTTAGAAACTAAGAATAAAAAAGGAAAGTTATGTCGACCACTGCCCCATCACCACTGTTGTCAGATAGTTTACGAGGACTGGGACTAGACGCAGGAACATTGTTCTTTGCGCTCAATTATGAATTTACCAAAATTGAGCCAAAAGGCATGTTTAAGCGCTTTAAGAAAAATCAAAGCGCGATGGATATTGATTTGGCTTGTGTGTTATATGATGATAACTGCGTCATCAGTGACATCGTTTGGTTTAAACAATTACGAGATAAAGCTGAATCGGTCAAGCATCAAGGTGATAGCTTAAATGGTAAGGATCGCGGTGAACAAGCCATGTATCTTGCCCCACTTGATCAAGAGCAAATCAGATTGGAGCTTGAGAAAATCCCCGCTCATATTACTCATATTGGTTTAATCGCCAATTCATACCACGGTCATTCGTTCTCTAGAGTGAAAAAAGGCGAGATTCATCTGAGTGACGATGAAGGAAACCGTTGTTTTGAAGTCAACCTTAAGCAGCTCCCACGCGACTGCACCACGCTATGGGTAGCACATTTGCGTCGATCTGTTGACGACTGGCACTTAACGTTGCAAAACTTGCCACTTACTGCAGAAGGTCTAGCAGATGCGGCACAAGAAGTGGCTCATGAGTTAGCACGTGCACTGCCCATTCCTCAGGGTATATGAGAGCAACTGGTCATCGAATATAAAAGAGGTCTTGTGCTATGTAAACACAAGACCTCTTTTTATGGTCAAAATATTAACTACGATTAACTGCTAAAAACCTATCTCTCATAAATCATTTAATACTTGCCTATAAAACTTCACCGCAATGCGGACAGAAGTTCTTTTGGCGCGTTTCAACTTCTTTTTCACGTCGTTCAAGCTCTTGCTCTCGCAGTACCTGTAAGACGATATTTTGTGCCTGCTCTTTATCTAAGCCTAGCTCTCGACGAATTTTATCAATCATCATCTGATTCTGTACCAGATCAAAATCGCTATCAATTAACTGCTCACGAAAATGCTGTTCAAGCTCCTCGCGGCGCTGAGCCAACTCATTTGCTAGTCCTGTCGCTAGAATACCAGCCGGTAGGGCTGCAAGACCCACACCCAATATCGTAATGACCGCACCCAATATTTTGCCCGCATTAGTAATTGGCGTGACATCTCCATAGCCTACGGTTGTCAGTGTCACTACAGCCCACCACATCGCTTTAGGTATAGACTCAAACTCGTCTGGCTGTGCATGATTCTCCACCAGATAAATACCGCTAGAGGCAGTCACAATCATAATAATAAGAATAAAGATAACAGCCTGAAATGAGCCTCGCTCCTTGCTAATCACGACTAGCAAGATACGCATTGAGGCAAAATAACGCGTCAATTTTAGGATTCGAAATAAACGTAAAATACGTAAGAAGCGCAAATCAATGTTAACAAAGAAATTTAAAAAGGCGGGCACGATGGCTACTAAATCAATCAATGCGGATGGGCTTCTAAGCCAATCCCATCGCTGTTTCCACGTTGTATTGTCAGGCTTTGCTTCAGCCACACTCCACAGACGCAATAAGTATTCAATAGAGAAAACAACGATAGAGAAGTTTTCGAATAAGGTAAAGTAATCTTGATAAGGGTAATACCACTGATCGACAGACTCTGCTATCACAGCTGCTACGTTAGTCATAATCAGAAAGATAAGAAAATAATCAACGTAACGGCTAAATAACGTGTCATGTTCTTCATTTTGTAAAATATCATAAACAAAATGACGCAAGCGCCGTATAGATTGGAATAACATGCCAGCCCTATGCGGTGAAATACCGATTTGATATTAGTAGAATAAAACAACAGTCAAACAATAAAAACCAAACTTTCATCACAGCACATAGGAGATATTTGCAGCAATCATCCGTGATTTTTATCAGAAACGCTTCATTTGGTACTGACCTGTTCATTATCAGCCATGACTAGCGGCTATACAAAATGCAGATAATAAATATAGACCGATACCAGCAGTATAAACACAATTAGTAGGATAGAGAACCTTAAGAACTGTTCGTCAGCACGAAGCTGCTGGCTAATATCTTGCGCAGGTATCAAAAACAAGTGACATTCAGGACAACAAGAGTCTACCTGATTCAGTATTTTCATCGTACGCGCATTCGTACAGCGTAGAGGAGAGTTACTGCAATAGCCAAGCATAATATATTGCACCTCTTGTTGAATCATAAATAAGAGATACCGACTTACGTCAATGACACTTACTTAAAAAGCAGCTTTTGTTGTGTTTAATTATAGACTGTAGACAATTGAATTACACGTAAATGTAATTTATTGCAGAAATATTGCTAATTTGCATTCAAAACCTTACCAGTAATAATGATTTTCGTATTATAATAGAGATTAAATGTTACAGATTAGACTTTAATCATGACATTATGTATCAGTAGCTAATGCCATCCCTCATTAGCAAACTGCTGATAATTTTTTATTACGTTAAGGAATGAAATGATGAAACTACAATCCCTAGTTTTAGCAACTGCTGCTGCACTTACAATGACAACTGCTTTTGCAGTCCCTGCTGGTACTTGGTCTGTTGCTGCTGGCGCACATTATGTTGATCCTAAAAGCGACAACGGTACTCTAGATAACGGTTTATCTGTTGATGTTGATGGCGATGTACGTCCAACTATCAGTGGTGAGTACTTCATCGCTAACAACGTTGGTGTTGAACTGCTAGCCGCTATTCCATTCCATCATGACATCACTCTAAAAAATGGTGATACTACTATTGATGCAGAAACTCAGCACCTACCACCTACTCTATCTGTACAGTATCACTTCGATGGCTATGATCTGCCTATGAATGTGAAGCCTTTTGTTGGTGTTGGTGTAAACTACACAACATTTTTCAAAGAAAGAATCTACCTTGGTAACGGTAATGATTTAGAGCTTGATGATAGCGTTGGTGTAGCTGGCCATGTTGGTCTTGATATTCCTTTTGCTCCTACCGAAGCTTTCCGTATCGATGCCCGTTATATGGACATCAAAACAGATGCAAGCCTAAACGGTACTGATATTGGTGAAGTTGATATCAGCCCTTGGGTATATGGCGTAGCATTCGTTAAACAGTTCTAAATTAGTAAAGATACCATGCGTAATAAGAGCCAGCTTGATAGCTGGCTTTTTTGTGCCTATTAACTATGGTTACTACTATCTGTCTACACTAGCTACTAGGCAATTATTTATAAAAATAGCTAATAACCTGTAAGAACAAATAATCTCCATAAAAAAAGACCACCCGTGGGCAGTCTTTTTTTATTGCTAGCTAGCTTTAGATCAAAATACGACGTGGGTCTGCTAGTAACGTTGCGATATAACGAGTAAATACAGCAGCATCTGCGCCATTGATCACACGGTGGTCATAAGACAAAGACAGTGGCAGCATCAAACGTGGCTCAAAGCTTTGTTTTTTAGCATCCCAACGTGGCTGCATACTTGCTTCAGAGACACCTAAAATACCAACTTGTGGCCAGTTAACTAATGGCGTAAATGCCGTACCACCCAAGTTACCTTGGCTCGATATGGTAAAGCTCGCCCCTTGCAAATCTTTGGTACTGAGCTTTTTATCACGAGCTTTTACAGCAAGCTCGCCAATTTCAATCGCAATTTGCTTCAGACCTTTATCTTGTACGTTTTTGATAACCGGTACAATAAGACCATCATCAGTTGCCACTGCGATACCCATATTAACACTTTTGCGCAATATAACTTGAGTATTGTCATCGCTCAAATGACTGTTGAATCGTGGGTGCTGGGTCAACGCGTAAGCAGTAGCTTTAACCACGAATGCCAAGATAGTAAAGCCAACACCTTCTGCTTTCATGCTACCTTTTAACTCACCACGTAGTTTTTCAGTCTCAGTGATATCAGACAGATCAAACTGCGTTACTTGCGGTAGCAAAGTATTGTAGTTGAGCTGTGGTATTGAGACTTTCTGTAAGCGGCTGAGGTCTTGTGTTTCTGTCTCACCCCAGATCTCAGCGTTACTCATGTCAGGCAGTTTCGGTAGACCTGAGCTAACAGGATTGCCGCTCACAGGTGCCGCTTTCTGCTTGGTTAGACTGTTTTTAACATGTGCAAACAAGTCTTCTTTTAGAATACGATCGTTTAGAGCTGAACCATTCACTTGTGTGATATCAACACCTAACTGACGGGCTAGTTTGCGAACGGCAGGACCTGCATACACATCAACCAATTTTTCATTGACCTGTGCTTCAGTTAACTTACCCTCTGTTTTGCTAGCAGCTGTATCAGTATTGGTTGGTTTGGCAGCTTGTTTTGGCTCACCAGAGGTTTTAGCAGCTGGTTTATCTTCTGCTTTGGCGGGTTCTGACTCTTGTGGCTTAGGAGCTTCAGATTCACTATCACTAGCATCATCTGTACTACTTGCCATGATGACGATGAAGTCCTGACCATTAGCAACCATATCACCTGCTTCGACCAAGATTTTTTCAATCTTACCAGCAACTGGCGCTGGCACTTCAACCGAAGCTTTGTCTGATTCGATTAACAAAATCGACTGCTCAGCGCTAACAGTATCACCAACGCTCACCATAATTTCAGAAACCTGTGCTTCATCAACACCTAAATCAGGTAATGCATGAGTAGTTGCTTTACCAGCATTAGCGGCTGGCTTGGCAGCAGACTCTGATTGCTTTGACTCAGTTGTAGCAGGCTCAGGTTTTGATTCTGGCTCGGCATCAGTATCGTCTGTGCTGTTTGACTCTTGCTCTTCAGCAGCAGCATTGTCATCATTGCTTTCTGCGCTATCATCTGCGCTTTCAAGCTCAATTAGTACCATACCTTCACTAACTTGATCACCGATAGCAACACTAATCTTAGTCACTTTACCAGCAGCAGAGCTTGGTACTTCAACCGATGCTTTGTCAGATTCTAATAATACGATGTTGTCGTCTTTTGCGATGACATCACCAACTTCTACCATAATCTCGCTGACTTCGGCGCTATCCACACCTAAATCGGGGGCTTCAATGTCCATGATTTATTTCCTCGTCTTATGGTTATTATTATTTGACATCTTTATCATCAAGTACATTTGCATCTGCTTGATCTTCAGCACGACCTTCATTACTGATTTCATCATCGTCTTCAGCGATAAACTCAGGTACAGGATTTGGATTTACATTACCTGGTGCTGGTGCATCTGGAGACTGGTCATAGTAAGACTGCTGTTGCCACGCAGGTGGATGATCCACATCGATACCTAAGCTTGAAATCGCGTCTTTAACCAAACGCATCTCAACTTCGCCTTCATCGGCTAGGCGTTTAAGCGTTGCCACAACGATATGCGCCGCATCGACGTTGAAGAAACTACGTAGGTTTTCGCGCGTATCAGAACGGCCATAACCATCGGTACCCAGAGTCGTGTAAGGACGATTGTCTGGTAACCAAGCACGAATCTGCTCTGAGTAGTTACGCATATAATCTGTCGCTGCAACCACGATACCTTCGTGTGGTGCTAACTGCTCGGTAACCCAAGGCACTTTCTCTTCATCCATTGGATGTAGACGGTTGTAATCGTCACAAACCATACCATCACGAGTCAGCTCATTAAAGCTGGTTACGCTCCAGACGTTAGAAGTAATATTAAACTCGTCTTTTAGTATCTGTGATGCTTTTTGTACTTCGCGTAAGATAACACCAGAACCTAATAGCTGTACTTGTGTTGAGCCATTGTCCTCTAACAAGTACATACCACGTTTGATACCTTCCTCGCTTCCTTCTGGCATAGCAGGTTGCTCGTAGTTTTCATTCATCAACGTCAAGTAATAGTAAACGCGCTCGCCTTCACCATACATACGGCGTAGACCATCATGCATAACCACAGCTAGCTCATAACCAAAGCAAGGATCATAGCTGACACAGTTTGGCACGACATTGAATAGAATCTGTGAATGACCATCTTGATGCTGTAAGCCTTCGCCATTAAGCGTTGTACGACCAGCGGTTGCGCCTAACAAGAAGCCTTGTGCTTGACAATCACCTGCCGCCCAAGCCAAATCACCCACACGTTGGAAGCCGAACATTGAGTAGTAAATATACATCGGAATCATCGGTAGCGCGTTGACAGAATAACTGGTTGCCAATGCAATCCAAGTACTCATTGCGCCTGCTTCGTTGATACCTTCTTCTAACATGTGACCATCGATGGCTTCTTTATAGCCCATCAATGCTTCACTGTCTTCTGGCGTATATTTTTGGCCAACAGCTGAGTAAATGCCCAACTGACGGAACATACCTTCTAGACCGAAAGTACGCGCTTCGTCAGGTACAATTGGTACAACGCGATCTTGAATGTCTTTGTTTTTAAGCATCGCAGATAGTAAGCGTACAAATACCATTGTCGTAGACTGCTCTTTACCATTGCTGCCTTTTAATACCCGATCAAACATTGATAATTCAGGGATATTCAGTGGGATGTGACCACTACGGCGGTTTGGTAGATGACCACCTAACGACTCACGACGACCTTTAAGATACTTCATCTCCGCTGAGCCTTCTTCAGGGCGGTAGAATGGTAGAGTCTCTAGCTGCTCATCAGTAAATGGCAAATCAAAACGATCACGGAAATACATCAATGCTTCTTGATCAAGCTTTTTGACCTGATGCGATTTGTTGACCGCTTGGGTTTGAGCAGACAAACCGTAGCCTTTAACGGTTTTAACCAAGATGACCGTCGGTTGACCTTTGGTTTTCATCGCTTCACTAAAGGCTGCATAAACTTTAACTGGATCATGACCACCACGGTTCAGACGTGAAATCTCTTCATCAGTCAACGCATCTGCCATTTCTTCTAGCTCTGGATATTTACCAAAGAACTCTTTGCGAGTAAATTCAGGCGTACGCGCTTCATATAACTGATACTCACCATCCACCACTTCTTCCATACGTTGTTTAAGTACACCCGTATGGTCTTTACCAAGTAATGAATCCCAGTTGCCACCCCAGATGACTTTGATAACTCGCCAGCCTGCACCGCGGAATACTGACTCTAATTCTTGAATGATTTTGCCGTTACCACGGACTGGACCATCAAGACGCTGCAAGTTACAGTTAACTACCCATATTAGGTTGTCCAACTTCTCACGACCGGCAAGAGAAATTGCGCCTAAGCTTTCTGGCTCATCCGTCTCGCCATCACCTAAGAACGTCCAAATCTTACGGCCTTCTTTTTCTAGCAATCCACGGTTTTCCATATAGCGATGTACATGGGCATGATAGATAGACATAATCGGACCCAAACCCATCGATACCGTTGGGAACTGCCAGTAATCAGGCATGAGATATGGATGCGGATAGCTTGATAGACCTTTACCACCCACTTCTCGACGGAAGTTGTCAAGTTGATCTTCGGTCAAACGACCTTCTAAATAAGAACGGGCATAGATACCTGGTGCTGAGTGACCTTGATAATAGATCATGTCACCACCGAAGTGATCGCTAGCGGCACGGAAGAAATGGTTAAAACCTGTTTCATAAAGTGTCGCACTAGAGGCGAATGTCGCTAAGTGACCACCCAAATCATCGTCGTTTTTATTGGCACGCATAACCATGGCAAGTGCGTTGTAGCGAATTAGCGCACGTATCTTACGCTCCATGCCCAGATCGCCTGGGTACATTGGCTCATCTTCAACAGCGATACTATTGACGTAAGCGGTGTCTAATCTGTTGAACGGGAGACCTTCTTGAACTGCCATATTGTATAAGGCTTTTAGGAGAAACTGAGCACGGTCCTTGTCTGCGTGTTTAACCACAGACTCAAAGGCTGCTAGCCATTCCTGAGTTTCGGTGCTATCAGCATCCTTATAATAATTCATTCTTGTTAATCCTTTTATATCAGTCATACCTACCTAGTGGCAGGGCTTCATTGAAAAATGCATGATGAGAGATTGGTTTACTTATGACATCCTTGCTACGTCCAAGCATTCCATTGTTTTGTGCGATGATATACTGCTCGATTATAAAAATAGTATTACTTTTATCAACGGATGCGTTAAATCAACACATCCGCTAAGTCGTTATAATGCTATGACTATCTATTCAATCATTAATTACTATGACATTCCATTATAAGCGTTTACGCACTAGTTGTTTATGGCTGTAGAGAAATGATGGAATAACAAGTATTTTTTAAATAAATAATGATTAGTTGTTAGGTAAATATTATTAACCATTATTCCATTGATACCAAGATTTTAGTAATAGGTAGACGAAATTTACTTTCCGTAGTAGTAGATATCTGCTTTTCTAATTAATAAAAACACCAATCGAAAATACACTTCTTGTTACTCATACCCCATAAATAGACATTCGTCTCATTTGTGTATATTAATTGTGATTTAAGTATTATTCTTATTATAAGATTATACGTATATTCTATCCTTGTTCTCGGAGCTATTATGAACCCGTCTATTATACCATCGACTCTAAAGTCAAGAGGAACGCGTTGGATAGCTCTACCATCCTTGTTAATACTGTTACCTAATTATTTAGCTTTTGCAGCACTAGCTTGTGATGCTGGCTTTATAGCTGATAACTTTTCTGCTGCTGACTATGAAAGATTAGCTCCTATTTCAGTGACACCTAATCCTAGAATCAATCAAACTATAGACGGTACAGGTACTGAAAGCTACTTGATTGCATCAAATTCACTAGTTACTAATGGGTCCTTAAGTCCAGGATCAACAAATATTTATCAAATATCCCAATCTGATAATGTTCCATTATTTCAGTTCACTCAGGACTACGCTACTAAGGAAACAACACGTACTGTCTCTTATACTTTTAATAATAAATTTACTAACCAATCTCAAGCTTTAGATAAACTCAGCTTAAGCATTTATGATATAGATACTAATCTTTATGGTTATGACTCCCAAAGAAATGCATATTTTAGATGGTTTGATCAAGTGACAATAACTGGAATAACCAGTACAGGAAAAATATCTCCTATTCTGCAATCAAAAGGTAGCGGAATAACTGATTCTGCGCCCTATCGTCAAAAAGTTACAGCAAGCAGTATTGCATGTAGTGGTTTAGACGAGAACTGTAAAGTTTCAGTATCTTTCGATAAACCTGTAATTGGTGTGGAGGTGGTTTATGGAAACAATACTGATCTGAATTACACTAATAATGGAGTTGCTAATAACGACCCTAGCGCGCAAATTGTTAAAATTAAATTTGATAATTACTGTTATCAACCGCAGCCGCGTCTAACATATACAAAAGCACTTTCGACTTCTCGTAAAACGAATACGGATCAATTTACTGTTCAGATTAAAGACAATGCAGATAATTCGGTAGTTACGAGTGGCATTACTTCTGTTACTACAACGGGATCGAATAACACTGTCACGACTGGCACAGGTACTACAGGAACTTTCAAAGTTAATCCTACCAAGACCTATACATTGACAGAAGCAGTCTCAGGATCGACGAATTTAGCAGACTATACTGCCTTATATGCATGTAGAAAATCAGATGGTACATCCGTTAACAGTTTAGACCCAAAAAACCTCAATCTGACTTACGGAGATAACTGGACGTGTACGATCACGAACGGTAGACCTAATTATGTATTCTCAGGTACAGTATTTAACGATAACGGTAAAATCGTAAATCCAAATAAAGACGACGTATCAGACAAATATCTAAATAATAGCCTTTACTTTAACGGTAAGTATGATTCAGGAACCGAATCTGGCATTCCCTTTACTACAGGTCATACTATCACTTTGAATAAATGCGTAAGCGATAGTGGTACGTTTTCAGCTCAGACGGTAAATATTGGTAATAATGGAACCTATAGTTTTAGCTTGACGCCAGCACAAGTAGGTAGCTATACAAGACTCTGCGTTACTCAGAATGAGCCTAGCAACTATGAATATACTGTCGACACTACGAGCAATTTACGACAAATAGATATTACCAATAGTAAATATAATTACCCTAACAATGATTTCGGTGACGTTGTTCAAGAAAATGCTGCATTGGTATTAATCAAAAGTCAGTATGTCCATGACTGTAGTCTAAATAACCTTACCACAATTGGTGTTAATTACGACGGTAGTGCTAGCAGTGCGTACAGTACAAAGCCAATATCTGATATTATCCCAGGACAATGTATCGCCTATAGAATTGAAGCTATAAATCGCGGTAATGTTTCCCTAGCAGATATTATTATCAAAGATATACTACAGAGTAAAAACGACTCTAATAATTCGTTGGTTACCTCTACCCTAGTCAATCCAACACCTATTGGTGAAAATAGTGGCACTCCATCATTTGCAACAAATTCAGTATCTGTTGGTAAAAACGGTACAGTTACCACCAATACTTTTTCTTTAGGTACTACCACCGCCACTCGTCGTGAAGCCATTCGTTTTAATACTAAATATGGTAATACCATTAGTAACTAAACACCTGTTTATCAAATCGACAAACATTCAATCAAGCCCTGTCTAGCTAGACAGGGCTTTTACCGTTTGTATACTCCAAAATGCCAGTTGTCATTTTTGTGATGATTAATTGTATTAATTACGTGAAAATAGAAAAAAGGGAGAGAGGTGCCTTCTAAAAGCCCTACAGGTATTAGATTTCAGGCTACTCAATCACAACTTACAAGCTTAGCTTTTTGCTAAAAGTAATAGTCCAAGAAAGGATTTTATATGAAACGTTTCAAACTTTTACACAGCATTTTATTAGCCACCGTTGCTTCTACTTGTTTGTTGAATGTCGCCCATGCTGATGATGCTTTGAAAATGGAATTGACGGCTGACAAAGTAACCAAAAATGCAGATGGTAAAACTGTTTATTCGGCAGTAAGCACTGCGCCAGCAGGCACTGTAATCCAATACAAAGCGAATTATACAAATACCATCAACAAAGACATTAACGACTTGATGGTGACACTACCTATCCCTGCAAACATGACATTCACTGGTGAGGCATACCCTGCAAGTGCACAGGCCAGCACTGATGGTAAGAACTATGCTGATATGCCTCTCATGCGTAAGGTGAATGGCAAGATGGTTCAAGTTCCATACTCTGATTACCGTACTTTACGCTGGAATATCAAGTTATTACCAGCTAAGAAATCAGCTGCTGTGGCTTTAAACACCACTGTGAACTAATTTAGCAGATATTAAGTAATTTTTAACGTTTCAATTCTTAACTCGACTTTTCACTATCAATCTTGGAGTACTACATGAAATCAAATACCTTTAACCATAGCCTGTTAGCTGTTGGTGTCGCTGCAGTAATGGGCATCTCTACAGGCGCTATGGCCGAAACTAAAACAGCCAAAGGTGCAGTCGTTATTAATAACACTGCAAAAGCCAGCTATAGTGTAGATGGTGTTGCTCAGAACGAAGTTGAATCAAACAAAGTTACGGTCAACGTATCTGAAACTGGTTCTTTCTCATTAATTGCACAAAATGCAGATGGCAATCCTGGTGATGATTTAAACGCTGGCTTAGTAGTGGTTCCTACTGGCGTGGCTCAGTTTACCCATCGCTTAGAAAACTTAGGTAACCTGACTGATACCTATACTATGGCATTAACTAACAAGACTGACGATACGAAAAACTTTGATCTTGCTGCTACTAAAGTAACTTATGTTGTTTATAAAGACAACGGTACCGTGGTTAGAACTGTTGCCGACATAACAGGTACTGCCTTTACTAACACTGCCATTGTTCTAGAAAAAGATGAGTACGCAGTCATTACGGTCAATGGTAAAACAACTGCCAATGTAGGCGGTGATACTCAGAATTTGACCCTAACGGCTAAGAGTACATATCTAGCTAATAAAGGAACAGCTGCTGAAGCTACGGCTACCAATACTGATGAATCAATCACTAAATTACCAGTATTTAGTATTGTAAAATCAGTTTCACAGACGCTAGATATCAATAACCCTGACGCTACTGCAGAGTATACGATTACGGTTAAGAACGATAACTCAGTGACCTATGCTGCTGATGCTGTTGGTATCAAAATTATTGACAACTTACCAGAAGGTTTAAAGCTAGTAACGAGCTCTTTGACAGCAGCTAGCATTACAACTACTGGTTCTGCAACCAAAGGAACTATTGCTCAAAACAATAAAGGCTTTGGTTCAAGTGCTACGATTGATGGTTTCGAGATTACTGGTGTTAACCTTCCAGTAGGTCAGACTATTACGATTAAATTCAAAGTACAAAAAGATGCTGACGAGACACTAGCGAAAAGTACGGTCAACCATGTAAACATCGAAGCACCTTTGGGCGGTGGCAGTAACGTGACTGTTATCGATAGTACTGATGGCACCAATGGTGGCGAAAACACAAACACTTATTATCCAAGCGGCGCTGACACCGAAAACGAGAATGGTACTGCTCCAAGTACACCAGGTGGTGACTCAACTCAGCCATTAACATCTAATCAACGTGCAGTAACGTTAACAGGTCCAACCACTAGAGAAGTGCCAAATACTTCGACGGCAGCTACTCAAGCGGTACATCAAACAGTCATTACCAACACTGGTCGCGAAACTGAAGGCGCTAATGCTGGCGAGCTGAAATTTAAGATCGAAGATGTTGGTCTTAATGCCAATGTAGAACCTTCTAAGACTGGCAATATTACACTCGTTTATGACAAAGACGGTGACCCAGCTACTACTAATGATCGTACGACTGCTACCCTGCCATACAACGAAACTGGTGAATATGATATCAAATCTGCCTTCCCAGCAGGTATAGCACCTAAAGGCACTGTAACCATCAGCTACAACGTTGTATCAACAGCTGCTGTAACTGATACTACTGAAAACACTAAGGTTACTTTGATTCCAGGCGGTACCGATAAGCCTGTAGCTCCTGCTCCTGTTGTTGACACCACCAGTGTTAAAGGTGTGGCATTGGTTAAGAGCCAAGCGCTAGATGCTACTTGTAGCGGCAATGTTGCTGACAGTGCATTCAGTTCTTCTACTACTGCACTAGAAGCAGAGCCTGGACAATGTGTCGTTTATAAAATCGTAGCGACCAACACATTTTCAAGCTATCCCGTTACTAACTTAGTGATCTCGGATTTACTGTCTAACTTCTCAGCAGGTGCTACGGTTCAGACTATTTCTCCAACTACCCTAACTGGTACAGGCAGTACCGTTACTGTTGCAGCTAACAACAATAACACGTCGATTAATACAACAGTAAATCCGCTAGCAGCTACTAATACGGCTACACTAAAATTCTCAATCAAAATCAAACCATAATTAATCTACAAGCATTCTAGAATGCTTGTAGTTATACCCTCTAGCTTGAATTGTGCACATATTATTCAAGCTAGAGACTTATTACTCCCTTTGTGTTTTATTGGATAAGCGACCTATTATGACATCTACTGTAATCAATACGTCTAAAAGCATCACATTGTGTACAGCGAAGATTTCAGCGCTGTCATTTGCAATGTTGCTTATGCAATCAAATACCGCATCTGCTGCAACTGATTCATTGGTCCAGCTGATCAATAATACTGCTCAGGCCAGCTATAATGTTGACAGTGAGACCAGTACGACTATCAGTACTGACTCAAACCAAGTACAAGTAAAAGCTTCAAATTTACCTGAATATGGTATCAGTTTGACTCAACATGCTTTACGCACAGTCATGCCTAATACACAGGTAAGTTGGGTCAACGTACTAAGTAACACCAGCTATAGTGATCAGACTGTCGAGCTGACACTTGCTATATCGCCAACTGTCTCTAATTTAAAGGTCTATCAAGATCTTAATAATAATGGAGAAGTGGATTCAGAAGATCGACAAATCATGCTCGATAACCTGAGCGCTCAGATCAAACTTGGTCAGAGTGAGAGTATTCAGCTTATCGTACAGGCACTATCAGATGCCAATGGTGAAGATGGCGATACTGCCGACGTAAAGATTGGCGCTATCATATTAGAAGATCCATCAATAGCAGCTGTTGAAGCAATTGACAGACTGCTTATCATCGAGCCTGAAATCAAATTTACAACTCCTCAATTTGATGGCACCAAAGTCGACTCGCAAATCGGTGACAACGTTTATATTGATGCCAGTTACGCGCAGTGTAACGTGCAATCTGATAAACCTGATCAAGTATGGATTACTGTTAAGTCGCCGATGACTGGTGATACTTACTCTTTGAAAGGCATCGAGACTGGAAACAACACAGGTAAGTATCACTTATCTGCACCAACACAGAATAATGCCAATGCTATTGACGATAAACTGATTCAGACATTGGTCGACGATACGTTGACTGCTGATTTCACAGCTTGTATCGATCCTTCTGTTGGCACAGGTGCTGATCAGCTACCAAATGGTAGCGATCTTACTGTACGTGTCGATAATCTGAGCTCTCAAGTAAACATCATCGATAATAATGCAAGCCTAGTCGTCACTAAAGAAAGCGATGTCAAAACTGCAGAGCTTGGTGATTATGTCAGCTATACCATCGATATTACCAATAACGGCAAATCTACTGCTTATGATGTACAACTAAAAGATGCCTTACCGCGTGGCTTTGACTACGTTGAGAATAGTGTGCGTGTTAGTCCAACGACTAATACTGATATCAATCAAGCACAGACTACCGAGTTTAAAGCTGATGGTAAATACCAGGTATTGAGCCTAGGAAACATGGCAGTTAACGAAAGTAAAAAAGTTACTTATCGTGTGCTCATCGGTGCGTCATCGCTAGGCGGCGATGGTATTAACCGCGCCACCGCAGTTGCTAGAAATGATCAAGGTCAAAGCGTCGGCTCAAGAGAAGCGCAGTGGAAGATTGATGTAGAGCGCGGCGTGATGAATACTGATGGTATTATCGTCGGTAAGGTCTATCACGATGTCAACCGCGACGGCATTCAGCAAAAAGAAGACGGCGAACTTGGTGTCGCTGGTGTACGTATCTATATGGAGAACGGCAACTTCATCGTGACTGATCCTGAAGGTAAATATAATTTCTATGGTATCAGTGCCAAAACACACGTACTAAAGGTCGATCGTACTACTATTCCTAGAGAAACTGAGCTGGTTACCCAAAGCAATCGCAATGCTGGTGATGCCGGTAGTCGTTTTGTTGATTTGAAATACGGCGAATTACATCGTGCGGATTTTGCAATCGTTGGTGGCATGGCAGATAGCACTGAGCGCTTAAACGCTGAATTAATTGCTCGTAGCAAATTAGTAGAATCTAAAAATGACACGTTAGAGCAAGCGGTAAAAACCGAGCTGACTTTAGATCCTGACTATGATACCGATACTACCGATAATGTAGAGGCTAGTGGTTGTAACATCAATGGTGACTTAGACCTTGGTAATAGCTGTGATTCGGCTATCGTTAATGACATGGTCAATCCAGCAGATAGCCGTGTTGATATGACAGTAACAACTGTTGCTCCGCCAGTAGAAAAAGAGCTTGAAGAATACTTAAAAGAAGTGGCGAGTAATGATGTTGCCTTCATCAACCTAAACGAAGGTCAGCAGCTTAGCACTTATAAACAAATGGTACAGGTTCAGGCACCACTAGGCTCAACTTTCACCTTGTATGCCAATGGCAAGCCAGTATCAGAACAAAAAATAGGTAAAACTGCTGAGCAAGAAAAACAGAATGTAACGGCTTTCGATTACTATGCTGTTGATTTACAGCGCGGCAAGAACACTTTACGCGGTGTTGCGACTGATATAAATGGACAGGTCATCTCTGAGCAGACGATCAAGGTATTAACTCCTGATAGCCTACAAACTATCGACTACCGTACTCAAGCACAGTTAGTTCCAGCTGATGGTATTAGTGAGTACCAAATCGTCATCAGCCTAAAAGATCGTGATGGTCGTCCATATATTGCATCAACTCCGATTACTATCGATACAAATATCGGTCGAGTCAATCTAAAAGATAGCAGTCAAGATAAAGCAGGCACTCAAGTAATCGTATCTGGTGGTGAACTATTAATACCCGTAACTGCACCTAGCGTACCAGGTAAGGGCGAGCTAGTAATTGACACTGGTAGTAGCAAACAAATCATTCCGTTACAGTTCACCGCTCAACTACGTCCACTACTTGCTGTTGGTATTGTAGAAGGTGCTATTTCACTAAAAGACTTTGATGGTAGCAGCATTACCGATGCTCAAGGTGCATTTGAGCAAGAGCTAAATGACTTTGCTGGTAATGATGATTACACAGCTTCTGGTCGTGCCGCGATGTTCCTCAAAGGAAAAGTACGTGGCGACTATCTGCTAACGCTTGCATATGATAGTGATAAAAAAGGCGAGCGTTTGTTCCGTGATATCGAGCCTGGCGAATATTATCCTGTCTATGGTGACTCATCAGCTAAAGGCTTCGATGCACAATCTACTAGCAAGCTTTACGTGCGCCTTGATAAAGGTCGCTCGTTCGCTATGTATGGTGATTTGAAAACGCAAATTGATAACGATGAAGGTATCAAGCTTGGTCAATACAACCGTACATTAACTGGCCTAAAGACTCAATTTGAAGATAGCAATACTCGTGTTACTGCCTTTTTAGCAGAGACCAGTACTAGCCAACGGGTAAATGAGACTCGAGGTTTAGGCATTTCAGGCCCATATCCATTGGCTGAGAACTTCGATGCGGTATTAGAAAACTCTGAAACGGTTGAAGTTATTACTCGTGACGCCAACAACCCTGGGCTTATTATCAATCGTGAGACGCTTACTCGCTTTGCTGATTATGAGATTGACCCCATCAGCCGCAGCTTATTCTTAACTGCACCGATTGCTAGTCAAGATATCGAAGGCAACCCTATCTATATCCGTGTCACTGTAGAAGTTGATGAAGGCGGTGAAGATTACTTCGTCGGTGGTATTGCAGCGAAGCAGCAACTAACGGATAAAGTCGCCATCGGTGGTAGCTATGTGAATAGCGATGACCCATTGAATAAAGAAGAGTTGGCTAGTGTTAATAGTGTTGTTAAATTCAATGATAAGCTAAAGCTGGTCGCAGAATATGCGATGAACAAAGCTGAGAACCCAAATTTTCAGTCAAGTAATCAAATCAACGCGACAGAATTGACTGATAGTGATGTTGAAGGTAACGCACTACGTATTGAGCTTGATTTTGATAATAAGAAAAATACACGAGCTAAAGCTTATTATAATGATGCTGACGAAGGTTTTGTCACTGGTGCATCACCGCTTACGGCTGGACGTACTGAGTCTGGTGTAGAGGTTACTCATACTCTAAATGATAAGCAGACTGCTCTTAAGTTAGAAGGCATACGCACAGAAGAGCATACTACTGACGCTAGCCGCGAAGGTGTGCAAGCAAGCGTTGAGCATCGTTTAAGTGAAAACATCGTTGGTGAAATTGGGGTTCGTTATTACAAACAAGACGCAACTGCTGCCTCACGTAATACTCAAGCCGCGACAGACGTTGTAGATATTACAGATGACACTTTGTTTAATGATGACATCATCAATCAGTCAGCGTTGAGCAGCGTTAGTAACGCTGAAGAAGACATTGAAGGTACGACTGTTCGTGCTCGTATTACCTCTCGTCTACCTAAGTTAAATAACAGCTTGGTATTTGCAGAGTATGAGCAAGATATCGAAAACAGCTCACGTAATGCAACTTCTATCGGTGGTGAGACAGCACTTGGGGACTTAGGTCGTCTATACGCTCGTCATGATTTGATCAACAGCCTATCTGGTACTTATGGTCTGGATGATACAGATGAGCGTCAACGTACCACTGTTGGCTTTGACGCGACTTACATGAAAGATGGTAAGGTTTATAGCGAATACCGCATGCGCGATGCCATTAGTGCACGTGAGGCAGAAGCAGCCATCGGTCTAAAAAACAAGTGGTATATTCAAGAAGGGCTAACCTTAAACACTTTATTTGAGCGTGTCGAGTCTCTGGAAGGTGAAGAAAGTAACACTGCGACAGCAGCAGGTATCGGTGTTGAATATCTTGCCAAAGAGAATTATAAAGCATCAGGACGTTTTGAAAAACGTTGGGGTGAAACAAGTGATACGCTACTTGGTAGTGCTGGTATCGCCTATCGCTATACTGATGAGATTACCTTTTTAGCCAAAGATATCTATTCACGCACTGACTATAGTGATGGCGATCGCACTATCAATCGTTTTCAGCTAGGTGCTGCGTATCGTGACTACGATAGCAATCAGTTAGATATGCTTGCAAAATTCGAATATCGTTTGGATGATAATAATACTGGCGATGACGCTTATCAAAAAGACACCATGATTTGGTCATGGAATGGTAATTACCATCCTACGCGTCCGCTAACCTTGTCTGGACGTTATGCTGGTAAGTATACAGAATACGAAGCAGACAGCTTAACCAGCGATAACACGGCTCACGCTGTTTATGGCCGCGGTCTTTATGACATCAGTGAGCGCTGGGATATTGGATTACAAGCAGGTACTTACTGGAATGATCAGGCAAATGACTTGGCTTATATGCTTGGTGCAGAAGTGGGTTATAGCCCAATGACCAACCTTTGGTTATCACTTGGTTATAACTTCATGGGCTTTGAAGATGAAGATATTGCTTATGACGACAGTACTCAGCAAGGTGCTTACTTTAGATTGCGCTTTAAGTTCGATGAAGACTTATTTGAACGTGAAGACCCACGTAAGAACCAACGTCTGAGCAGCAACTCTGCATTTTAATTGTTTGATACTAATGATACTGTCGTAAGTACAACCTTATGACAGTATCATGATTGTCTTATGACAAATTATTTTGTCATTCAATAAACAATTAGGTCAGCCCTAGTAATGGTAAATAATACCAACGTTTATTACCTTAACATAAGGTTTACACCATGTTTGATTCAGCCATCAAAGCAGCACCTTTCAAGCGCTCAGTATACGTTACACTATCAGCTTTATTCTCGTTAACCTTTATGCAGCCAGCTTTAGCTAAGAGTGAGACTATCCAAGTGGCTAACTCAACTAGCATGGCTAAATACTGCCGTGATGATAGTCAGACTCAAGCACGCTCTTATAGATATCAAAGCGAACAACAACGCCTATTAAATTGTATGGTCACGCAATTAAAACCTTATCAGCAAAAAGGCAAGACAGCAGCTCAACAGTATTTCGCTTATAAAGCGCAAGCGTGGTTGAACTATGCCATTCATCAAGACAGTATGAATAGCCGCTCATCCGCAGGTCAAGTTGCGTTAGAAATGGCAGAGCCTATATTGCAAGCGCTAGATAATGACACGGTACAAGACTTGGGCCTGCATCAAGATATTCCGTCTACCTCTGCCTTGATGCGTCCTGATCTATGGGCAACTTTAAGCGCGCTTAAAGACGGTGATGGCATAGCGTCAGCACCACGTGAGATAGCATTTAGTGAAGTGGCTTTGATTTGGGCTGCGACCAATCAATGCGCACGAGGCTGGCGCGAATCTGGTATGCATTTTCGCATGGCTGATCGCTGGCTTGAACAAGCTCGCGAAGCTTACGTCAATACTAATAACTCACAGACCAATGTAGCGCTAGAGAAGTCAATAGTCAGTTATCATAAGCAGTACTCGCCTTTAGACGCGAGCGATGATACTTGCCGTGGACAAGATTTGACATCTAACCGTTAGAATAATTGCTGTTTTATTAAGAATATGACTTTCTATTACTTCAAATCTTATACTAAAAATTAGACGCGAAAAAGCCGACATATTTGTCGGCTTTTTTATGTTTAAAGTAAGCTCAATTATCGGTTTTTACGTGGCAACTTTTCTGGTAGGTAACAACGTAAATAAGCAATAAATGCTGTATTTGCTTCTTGGATATACTCTTCAGTAATACTCTGATGACGGCGATAAGACAACGTAAAGATAGCATTTACGATGCTATAAGCAATCAACAAGGTATCTTGGATATCATGGAAGTTTGGCATCTCATAACGCTCTGACAAACGCTTATAGACCAGATCAACAATTTGATGATCCATATCTTCACCAAAACTGTCACCTTCAAAATCGGGTGTATTGGTGTCATAGATAAGCTTGGCTTTGGTCTCATCATTATGGAATATCGTAATACAACGATCGATAAGCGCCGTTAAATACCCTTGCCATCTGTCATAGTTGCCAATATCAACCGTCTCTACCATCTCTAATATTTCAATCGCATTCAAAAAACGCAATGCTAAAAATATTGCTTCAATATTAGGGAAGAAATGGTAAGCAGAAGCTCTTGGTATGCCCGCTTCTTCACACACAGCCGCTAACGTAATATCGTTAATAGCATGTGTTTCGCTCAACTTTTTGGCACCAGCCAATAGTTTTTGACGACGTGCACGACCTTGCTGGCTAGTAAACTTAAACTTATTAGGTACAAGCTTCTTTGCCAATTCCGAATCTACCAACACATCTTCGATCTTTTCGTCTTTGTTATCACTCATTGTAAATCTCTTAATGTTACGCCCTATTTTATAAATATAATCTTCATCGAATAGTAATTATCCTCAAATCAAGGATAGTTGCCTGTTGGCTAAAATATAAAGCCTATATGGTCACTACTATATTCAATGCAGAGGCATCATAAACGCTTGCACATTATCAAGCAAGGGACATGAATAGGTTGAAAAATAATACTACGATCAGCAATTTAATAGAGCTAACCGTCTAATTTTATAAAGTTAATCATTGAGTTTTATTTTCGCCCTTATAATACCATGATCAGTGACTCTATCGGCATAGTCCCACTTCAAATGATCATTAAAATAATCGACCCGTTCAACATAACCGAGCGAAAACTTACTATCAGACAAAAACTCTTCTGAGACAAATAACTGGTCGATAACTTCTGGCATGCCTTGATATATATGGGTATAGGCAACATCCTTCATCCAGCCATATCGTGCTTGAATACGAGCAGCATCAAAAAGTGCGACATCACGCATACTTTTATCATAATTAACCTCCCCAGTTTCTGTCATCAACTGAGTAGTCACGCTACCTGTGACATCATTCATATCGCCCAATAGAATCAATGGTTCACGGGTATGTTGCAATCGCTCTATAATAGACATACGGATAGAGGCCGCTTCTGCCGCGCGCATACATAAACTACGAAGCTTGGCGCGAACTCGAATATTCGGATCGTCCATGTCTTCTAATAGGTCACCATTTTCGTCACGTAAGAAAAAAGCACGTTTGCTTTTTAGGTGCGCTGTAATAATTGTAATGGGCTGCCCGTACGCGTCAACACGTAATACTAATGGAGGACGGTTGAAGCGTTGATAAGGACCAATATCAGGTACATCAATAATGGCTTTTGGTGCTATACCTTTTAGCAAACTGGTTTCTAACTGCTCAAATCGGCTGATAATACCGACAGCAGGTGTATTCTGTGCACCCATGCCTTTGGTGTATATACTCGCGCTATCGTTACTGGCAAGTGGAATGACCGCATGTTCGGGCTTGAAACCTAGTGAAACAGCCAGCGCCTCTAATGCATCACTATCCCAAACCTCTTGTACTGCGATAATGTCAGCATGCGCTTTAGCCAATAAATCTGTAAGACCTCGCAGCTTATGTTCATAGGTTTTATCGTTATAAGCTGGCGCATTTTCATAATAAGTTCGATTAGGGTTCGCAAAGTTCAGCAAGTTTGCCGTTGCGATATAAAACTGTTTATTGCCTTCAGTGTTATTACTCATATATTCCCCATCGCTCTCATTATTATAGTACATAATATTCACGTATGTGTATACGCTGCAAATTTTATGCCTAAAAAAACTCCCAAAGTTAAACCTTGGAAGTTTTAAAATAGCATAAATATTAATAAATAGATTTACTAATAGAATTAGGCATACAATTAATCTATTTTAAGTAATGGTATAGCAATCTCTGACATTAGCTAATTACTAAATGCATTGATTGCCGAGCCGTTTGCCTAAACGTCTTATTAGTTACTTAAACTCTCTTATGATACGCGGTTCCATGCATCACGTGATGCTTGACGCGCTTCGTTCCATTCCATACGAGACTCACCTTTTACTTCGTGCCATGAACGCTCTAAATCTGCTTCATGATCTTCAAAACGAGCATCTACTGGATAACGAGCACGGTTCGCATAACCAACTGCATATGCTGGATGCAAATCACGGTCGAAATCGTATTCTTCTCTATGGTAATCGGCGTTTGCATACTCTGCACGCCAGTACGCTTCTTCGTGAGTTGGGTCAATGGCTTCTGCTGCTGCGTGACCTGCACCGCCACCAACGATAGCACCAATAGCACCACCAATTAGCGTACCTAATGGGCCTGCCATTGTGCCGATAGCTGCACCTGCTGCTGCGCCGCCTACACCGCCGATACCTGTACCTACTGGATGCGAGCCTGGCTCACCGGTAATGATGTCTGCGTTTAAATCTTCTTTTGTCTCTTTTGACATATGTTTTACTTCACTGCGATCGATAGCATCATGGTTACTCATAGTATTGTCCTTAAATTATTTATTATTTATTATTTATTGAATTATTTATCTGCTAAAAACTAGCGGTCTTACTAAATCCAATTGAAGTATAAAAATTTATAGGTAAAGACAGATAGGCAGATTTTGTAAACTGTGTCCGTATTGCGATTATCTTGCGTTACAGCCTGTATCTTTATCACACTTGTGTACGGCAGCCTCATACTTTGAGTAATTATAAATGTACGATCACAATAAATTTACTAAGTAAATCAATCTTATAACGGCATCAGGGACCTTTTGATAGCCTGTTGCCATTTAACAAGATGTCGCTCACGAGTATCAGTCGACATACTTGGTTCAAACACGCGATCTACCTGCCATGAAGCTTTCATGGTCGATTCGTCATATAGCCCAGTTTTCAGTCCTGCGAGGAGTGCTGCGCCCTTTGCCGTAATCTCTGTATCTCTAGGACGTAATACTGGAACACCTAACAAATCTGCTTGGAACTGCATGAGTAAATCGTTATTTGCAGCGCCGCCATCTACTCTCAGCTCAGTCAAAGGATGAGGGCTGTCCTTTTGCATAGCGATAAGCACATCATAGGTTTGATAAGCAACGGCCTCCAATGCAGCGCGTGCAATATGTGCCTTAGTAGTGCCACGGCTCATACCAGTGATGCTAGCGCTAATATCCGAACGCCAGTAAGGCGCGCCCAATCCAGTAAAAGCAGGTAATAGAACGACATCTTCGCTACTGTTTACTTGACGGGCTAAGTCTTCGACGTCACTACTCTGCTGAATCATACCCAAATTATCACGCAGCCATTGAACGATAGCCCCTGCCATAAAGACACTGCCCTCTAGGGCATAAGTGACTTCCTTTTTGGGCGGTTGTAGCATGCGTTTGCCTGACTGTACGATTTGGTCAAATGATAAATTGTCCGGACGAATTGGTGACGTTTTACGTTGCCATGCGATGGTGGTTAGCAGCTTATGCTCACTCAATTTTGGCTGTTGGCCAATATTCATTAGCATAAAGCAGCCTGTACCATAAGTGTTTTTGGCCATGCCTGCATCAAGACAACCTTGTCCAAAGAGCGCTGCTTGCTGATCACCCAATACTGCTTGAATGGGTATTTGCTTTGCAAACAGGCCTTTTTTGGTTTTGCCAAAATCGCCGTCGGACGGTAGTACTTTAGGCAATATATGCATAGGTATAGCAAAACGGTCACAAAGTGTCTCTGACCATGCCAGCTTATGGATATCGAATAACAATGTACGAGAAGCATTGGTCACATCAATGACATGTTCACCGCCTGTGAGCTTATAAATCAGCCAACTATCAATCGTGCCGACCGCTATCTCACCTCTGCTGGCTCGTACACTCAGCTTCGAGTTGTTTTCGAGTAACCAAGCAATCTTACTGGCACTAAAATACGGATCTAAACGCAGACCTGTAATACGCTGTACTTCATGTGCCATATTGACGCTATCAATGCTCTGATGCACAGGGTCATTCATGCTATTGGTAGCGCTTTCAGCAGCAAGCGTCTTACAGTAATTTGCGGTACGCCTGTCTTGCCAAATGATGGCAGGAGCCAGTGGCTTGCCAGTTTGCTTATCCCACATCACAATCGACTCACGCTGATTGGTAATCGCGATACTGGTAACGTCAGTGGCAAGCAACCCTGCCCGATTAATAACATCATGTGCACAGCTAATCTGAGTTTGCCAGATCTGCTGTGCATCTTGTTCAACGAATCCAGCTCTTGGTGTTTGCAGCGTCGTTGGCTGTTGTACCATTTTGATAGGACGCGCATGATCATCGTACAATATCGCTCGACTCGATGTGGTCCCTTGATCCAACGCTAAAATATATCCTGCCATGACTCACCCTCTACTGATGTTATTTATTCTATTTGATAGCCATTTAGCGACTATTCATTGACTGCTACTTATTAATTGCTATTGATTGACTGATGCTTATTGAGCGCTTTCTATTCGTTAATTACTGCCTAAATGCTTTAACAATAAAATTAAAAACAAAATCGGTGGTGTTCTAAAAAGTATGCTGGCGATAAAAGTCAATACGAAATCTATGCTAAGTTCTCTGATTCTATAGGGCTTTCAAGGCTTCAAAAATTGTTCAAATTTTAATCAGCATACTTTTTGACACACCATCACAAAATCTATTTAAAAATAAATTGCTTGAATTGAAAACGTCTTGTTGGCTATGTTGTTACTTATAAACAGATATTTAAAAATTAAATCAATCCTCTATCATACCGCTACTGGTCGCACAATAGAAAACGGCAAAATACTGAGCATTGACCCGTCACCATTGTGGCTCTACAGTGTACCTCTTATGACGAATGACCGCTTGTTAGCACTTTTAATATAGACGTATTTTTATATTAGAATATGAATGATTTATTTAAGCATCATTCTTTCGCTAGCTAGCAAATAGTCTATAATAGTTCAGCAACTTTATATGTCCTGAGCTCAGCAACTTTATATCCTGAGCAATGAAACCTATCGGTGCTGTTCCTTATTTTATAATACCTTACATTCTAATTAATGGCTTATGTGACTTATGAAATTCATTTTATCAGCGCTACCGACTGCTATGATGACAGTTGCAGTCATGAGCGTGCCTGTCATGACTTACGCGAGCACTGACGCTGACAGTATAGAAGCGTCAGATGATGTTACACCAGTGGCTGTGACACAAATCATAGATGCTGATAGTCCAACTGAGAATGATAAACCAGCTGTCGCGCCTTTTCTTACAGTACCAAACCCTAATAAGGCTAAATCGCAGGCACTGTCTACGCTTGTGGACCCTATTACACATAAAGCAGTCGATAACAGCTACGCACTAGACGTCTCAAGCTTTTTGAGCTTAGAGCAAGCGCAGAAGCTTCTGGTACAAGTATCACCTAAAATTGCTGCCAATCAAGCAGCGATTGCTGCTAGCGAATACCAAACTGACGCGCTCAGAACCATCGAAAATCCGCTCGTATTTGCTCGAGTATCTGCCAGTGCCTATCATTTAGATGAGGATATAGATTTATCTTCTCTCAGAAGCGGTATCGTCAACGAAGTAAACAACGGGGTAGATAACATAGTCCCTCCGACAGCAGACCTACCAGACTTTGGTGAGCTGGTCGGTGAGCGTATTCCCGACTCCTATAACCTCAAGCGCTCAGGCTCTACGTCGGGTGCAGGACTTGGAGTCGTTTGGCCTATTTATACTGCTGGACGTACAGACGCATTGACTGGTGCCTCGGATGCACGTACGCAAGAAGCGATAGCTGATAGTGTACTGGATAAAAATGAGCTTTATAATACGTTAATTGAGCGTTATTTTAAGGCACAGTTAGCGATTATCGCCGCTTACTTACGAGAAGACGCTTATGATACATTACAGCAGACCGACCATATGGCCGAGCGTCTGTTTGAAGAAGGTTTTATCTCACGTGTCGATAGACTAGAAGCACAGTCTGCGCTTGCGGATGCCAAAAGTGAATCCGTCAATGCCAATAATGACGCGCGCCTAGCTATGATTGCGCTACAGCGTCTACTACGTACCGACTATCGCATCAAGCCAACCACACCGTTGTTTGTCTCTAGTCGCCCTCTACCAGATGTGAGCTACTTTCAGGACTTGGCACTAAACAACCATCCTGGACTGCAAAAAGTCGCAGCCAAGCGGGCACAGGCTCAGCAGTTACATGCGCTATCAGATACGGGCTACAAGCCTACGGTATTGCTATACGGTTATGGTCAGGTGGAGAAAGATCCAAGCTGGGTCGCTGGTATATCTGCCAGTTGGAAGCTATGGGGCGGACTCGATAAAACCGCATCATTAGCATCCAGTAATGCCAAAATTCGTCAGGCCGATCTCTCTGAGATTGAAGTCAGTGACAATTTATTGCTACTGGTAGAAAAAAATTGGCACGATGTCAATAATGCTCAATCACGCTATCAGGCATTGCAAAGCAATGTTGATTTGGCAGCAGAAGTATTACGACTACGACGCTTAGGATTACAAGAAGGTGTAAATACCACCGTTGACGTAGTGCAAGCACAAACGCAATCGCTGAAGGCACGCACCGAGCAAGCACAGGCTGCTAATGACTATGTACAGTCACTGGCTGCCCTTATGCAAAGCTGTGGTACGCCACTTGCTTTTAATGCTTATCTCAATGCCGCTGACATTCAATTGCCTACTTTATATACTGAGCAATGATGTGATATGAGAAACCATAAGTCGTGCTGATAAACGCTTTGTATTACCATAAAGCCGATATCGAAAATACTATTACCAACCCTATTACGAACAGCTGCTTTTATGAAAAAATTGACCTCTAAATCGATAAAAAACTGGCTACAGACGTTACTAGAAACGTGGCGTATTGCCAATAATTCTAACGTTTGGGCGCATTGCGCAAGCGTAGGTTTCTTTGGATTCTTATCAATTTTTCCAGTGATGGCTGTGTTTGTACTGCTTTATGGTCTTGCGTTTTCTCCTGCCGAGATGCAAGAACAAATCGCGCTTTTGAGTCAATTTATACCTGATACAGTATATGAAGTACTCAACTCCCGTCTGAGCGAGTTGGTTTCTACGACTACGTCTGCCCTGACTTTCAGCTTGCTTATATCGTCCTTGCTCGCACTTTATGCGGGCTCCAAAGGTATCAAATCTTTAATTATTCTTATTAATCTTGCGTTTCATATCACTCAGGAGCGTAGTTTTGTACAAAGCACGATTCGCGCAGTTGGTTTGACCTTTGCAGCAGTAGTCGTATTGATTATCGCAGTCTCTTCTATCGCGATTATTCCTTTGGGAGCCGCCTACTTTCCTTTCCCTCAGATAGCTAAGACGATTGCGCTTTGGAGCAGGTGGCCCATATTGACAGGTATCATATTCTTAAGCTTTTTAGGTCTTTATCGTCTAGCCCCAAATCGTGATGCTGTTGCCCTCAAAAAATTGATGCCGGGCGCTGCGTTAGCAACGGTTTTATGGATTATATTGTCCATTTTTTTTTCAATTTATGTGCAAAATTTTAATAATTATAGTGCTGAGTTTGGCGCGCTTTCAGCTGCCGTGGTCATTATGCTATGGCTCTATTATTCAGCATTTATCGTCGCCCTTGGTGCTATTTTTAATGCTGAAACTATAGACAACGCCAAGCCTTATGCGTTTCGAGTGTACTAGTAATAAACCCTTTATTTTCAACTTTGTTGCTTTAGGAATCTCATTGTCATGACAGAATTACCACGCGAATCAGACGACTCAAATAAATCAGCTGATGCAACCGAGTCAGTGACCTCTCAAGATACACAAAATTCAGTCGATCCTGTAGAAGACGTGTCTGATATTAAACCAGAGCAACCGACACCTACTTATAATCGTGACGCCTCTAAAACTGACAAATCTGCACGTATGAAAAAAGGATTACTTGCACTATTCATACTGATTGTCCTTGGTACGATTGCGTACGGCTTATACAAAAGTAACGCGCATAGCGAGCCAGAAGTTATTACGCTGCAAGGACAAATGCAGATGCAGCAAACGTCTATCGCTGCAAAAGTACCAGGGCGTATTGCCCAGATTATGGTAACAGAGGGTGATACGGTAACGGCAGGTCAGCAACTGGTTGAGATGGATTCGCCTGAGATTAATGCCAAGATTAATCAAGCACGTGCTGGTAAGCAAATCGCACAAAGTCAATTAGATAAAGCAGAAAATGGTGCGCGCCCGCAAGAAATCGCCCAAGCAAAAGCCGCTTGGCAAGCTAATAAAGCGGCGTCTGACTTAGCAGAAAACACCTATCAGCGTGTCAATCGCCTTTACGAAGAAGGTTTGATGGCGCGACAAAAGCGCGATGAAGCATATGCGCAATATCTTGCTACTCAAGACCAAACCGAAGCAGCCCGCTTGCAGTATGATTTGGCACTAGAAGGCGCACGTACTGAAGATAAGTCAGCGGCCACTGCACAAGTCGCACAGGTCGATGCAAAACTCGATGAAGCGCTAGTAGCAAAAGAGGAAGCGAACCTAAGAAGTCCTATCGCTGGTATCGTTGACAATGTCATTGTGAGTGCTGGAGAAGTCATCGGTCAAGGGGTTCCGCTTTTGACGTTGGTGGATACCAATGACCAATGGGTAGTACTTAACGTCACTGAGTCTTACTTAAATCAATTTGCTATTGGTCAGACATTTACCGGTACTATCCCAGCGCTGTCATCAGCGGATAAGTCTTATACGAAACAGTTTACCGTCTATGCGACATCGACCTTATCAGACTTTGCCACTTGGCGTCCGACCAATAACGATGATGGTTTTGATGTGCGCACTTTTGAGGTGAAGGCACGACCATCTAAGCCCGATGCTCGTATCCGCTCAGGTATGAGTGTAGTCGTACGTATCAACCCTACTCCTGTCAATCAGAACCAAGAGTAAGCCATGCACTTGACTAAGTTAAGTGAGGCTTTTTTACGCAGTGCAGCCTACGAGCGCCGTTTTTTGGCAAAAAACCATTGGGACTTTAGCATGGTGGTATGGATACCACTGGCAACGGTGCTGCTAATATGGTGGATATTTTCACAGACTCAAATTACCGATTTGCCTATCGGAGTCATCGATCAAGACAATAGCGCTGTTGCCAATACTGCCGTCCGTTACTTAGAGGCCAGTCCTACTTTGACAGTCAGACAGCTGTATTACTCCCAAGCGGATGCAGAGGCTGCGATTTTACAGCGTGACATTTACGCTGTTATCATTATCCCAGAGGACTTTTCTCGTAATATATTATCGAGCCAGCCTGCTCCGTTGACTCTACAAGTCAATGCACAGTACGGTACGCACTCCGGTATTATTCAGGCAGGTGTCCAAGCGGTCGCTAGTACATTATCCGCAGGTGTAGAGATCAAACGATTGGTTAAACAAGGCGTAGCACCATCACAAGCGATGACGGCTTACGCGCCTATCAGTGTGCAGCGTATTAGCTTATTCAATGCTGCGACCAATTATCAGCAGTTTTTGGCATCGACCGTCATACCTGCCTTATTACATATATTGGCGATGGTCATTGGTGCAACTACGATTGGCCGCGAGTTACGTGATAAGAATATCGGTCGCTGGTACCGTTTTATTGATACAGGAAAGCCTAATCTAACGTTACCCAGAGCCTCAGAAACATCATCTTCGCTATCAACCAAACAAAATAGCAGCGATAACAAAGCATCATCGAATGCAAAAATGCCCAATTCGGTCAGCCTATCAGTATTGGTCTTTGGTCTATTGGGTAAATACTTTTGGCCAATACTGGCATATAGCTTGTGGTCAGCGTTGATATTGTGGCTTGTAACGTCGAACCAAAATATAAGCATTGGGTCAATCATCGCAGTATATATCGGCCTATTGTGTTTGATGATACTGTCATTCTGGCTTGGTGCTATTTTTACTTTGAACTCCTTTTCACTGCGTATGGGTTTGTCAACCACTGGTTTTATTTCAGCGCCTTCTTATGCCTTTGCTGGTGTGACCTTTCCATATATTGCGATTAGTGATAGCGCGCAATACTGGTCAAATGCATTGCCACTGACACATTACCTCAAGCTACACATTGCTCAATTGCAAATGCAAGCGCCTATTGCTATCTCTGTGCCTATTGTCTACGGTCTGGCGCTTGCCACTATCATCGCCATGCTACTGACAGCCCTATTGACCAAACGCGCATTGGCGCATCCTGAACGTTGGGGAGCACGCTAATGTCTGCACAATCAAACAATACACACTCAAAAACCAAATCAACGATCACTCCGGCTTCACAAAGCTTTTGGAGCAGCTTTACTCAAACTCTCAAAGACGTCTTTGGCGATAAAGGCGTACTTTTGATGTTGATTATTGCTCCTATTATCTATGGGTTTTTCTATCCTTGGCCTTACTCATCTGAGGTAGTCAACCATGTGCCAGTAGGTATCATTGATTATGACAACAGCAACTTATCGGGTACTCTCGTTCGCTATGCGAGTGCTAGCCCATATTTAGATACTGAACGATTTATCAATGAGCAGGCTGCCAAAGAAGCCATATGGTCAGATCGAATTGCAGGCTATATGGTGATTCCAACTGGTCTTGAAGAACAAGTTCAGTCCGGAGAGCAAGCACACGTCAGTGTACTGGGTAATGGTGGTTATTTTATTTTAAATAAAAACGTCCAATTGGGATTCTCTCAAGCAGTAGGTACGGTATCGGCAGGTATCAAGGTAAAGAAAAGCATTGCGAAAGGCGCTTATGCATCTACCGCAGCGCAGAACACGCAAGCTGTACCGCTACGGATTATGCCATTGTATAACCAAACCGAAGGCTATGGTGCTTATGTCGTACCAGCTGTCTCTGTTATCATTTTACAGCAGACACTTTTAATGGCGACTGCGATGCTGATTGGCACATGGTATGAGCAGCGCCGTCACAGTACCAGTATACGTGGCTGGCTAGGACGTATCGGAGCGCTAAGCTCACTTAGTTTTATCGTTGGCTGCTTTTATTATGGGTGGGCGTTTGAGCTACATCATTATCCACGTGGACAAAACATGCTTGGTACGCTGCTGTTTTTGGCACTATTTTGTCCGACAGTCGCAACGCTCGGCTGCGTGCTCGGATTATGGTTCCGGCAGCGTGAGCGCAGTATGCAGATATTAATTTTTATCTCCTTACCGATATTCTTCTTAAGCGGCTATCCTTGGCCAGCAGACCAATTGCCTCAAGTACTACAAGTCATACGTTGGCTAGTACCGACCACGCCTGCAATCAATACCTCTGTGCAGCTTAACCAAATGGGTGCCAGTGTTTCTCAAGTCGCTGTAGGATTTTATGCGTTGGCTGGCTTATGGTTGCTCTATTTTGTTTTATTGCTATTTTTACGCAAGCGTATTCCGCAAAGAAAAGCCTATTTATAAATCTTCAAATTAATCAAATCTATGAGCATAAAAAAAGCGCCTGCTAATAGTAGTAGGCGCTTTTTTATTTATACGATATAAATAGCGGTGGTTTAAAACACTCGGTTCAAACCATTCAATGCCGCCACACGATACGCTTCTGCCATCGTTGGATAGTTAAAGGTCGTATTTACAAAGTACTCAAGCGTATTGTTGCTCTTACACTTCATCACTGCTTGACCGATGTGGATAATCTCTGAAGCGTGGTTACCGTAGCAATGGATACCTAGAATTTCTAACGTATCACGATGGAACAATATTTTTAATACGCCCGAACGTTCACCAATGATTTGGGCACGTGCCAGATGTTTAAAGAATGCCTGACCCACTTCATACGGAACTTTTTCATCCGTGAGCTCTTGCTCTGTCTTACCGATACAAGAGATTTCAGGAATCGTATAAATACCAGTCGGTACACTAGATACTGGCTCAGCATCACTATCACCAACCATAAAGGCAGCGGCACAGCGACCTTGGTCATAGGCAGCAGAAGCTAGTGATGGCCAACCGATTACGTCACCAGCAGCATAGATATTGTCGACGTCCGTACAGTAAGTGTCATCTACTTTTAACTGACCACGGCCGTTTGCTTTTAGTCCAATGGCTTCTAAGTTTAAGCCTTCGGTGTTACCTGAGCGACCATTTGACCAAAGAATGGCATCAGATTTGATGCGCTTGCCGCTCTTTAGGTGCAAGACTACATAATCATCATGAGTCTCAAGATGATCAATCTCTTCGTTACTACGGATAAGCACACCGAACTGTCTAAAGTCATGCGCGATGGCATCACTGATTTCGCTGTCTAAGTAGTTGAGCAACTGATCTTGGTTATTGATCAAATCAACTTTGTAGCCAAGACCAGTAAAGATAGACGCGTACTCACAACCAATCACCCCTGCACCATAAATGATAATTTTTTTAACCACATAATCCATTTGCAAGATTTTGTCAGAGTCAAAAACGCGTGGATGGTTAAAGTCTAAAATCTCAGGACGGTAAGGACGACTACCGACAGTAATGATGGCTTTATTGAAAGTGATGGTTTCGTAAACATTTTCATCGACTTCAATACGTAGTGTGTGAGCGTCAATGAAACTTGCCCAACCTTGAATGACTTCGATACGGTTGCGCTCATAAAAACGTGTGTGGGTACTGACTTGACGACGGATAACTTGACGCGCCTTAGCCAGTACTTCATTTAGTGGTACTTGCTTATATTCCATCGCCTTGGTAAACATTGGATCGCGGCGGAAATTAATCAAGTTAAATACAGATTGGCGCAGTGCTTTACTTGGAATTGTACCGACGTGAGTAGAGTTACCGCCTACTTGATCACGTGGATCGACAACGACCACTCTTTTACCAGACTTGGTCAGCTTCATAGCAGCGGCTTCACCGGCAGGGCCCGCCCCTAAAACAACGGCATCATACTCATACTCATGATCGTCACTTTTTAGACGACGAGAGTCTTTGGTAAAGCCAGATTTAATATCGATTCGTGTGTCATCGAGCGGATTCACTAGGTCTGGATGATGCATGACATCATCGGTCACTTGCTCGTGGGTCTGCTCTATTTTTTCTTTTTTGTTCTTACCTTCGGTATGTTCAGGGCTTGGCACGTGTCCGCTAGATTTATTTGATACTTCGGTATGAATATCTTTACCAGTATCGTTGGTCTCGTCGCTTGCACTTTTACTTACCATGATGTCCTCTTTATATTTATTTATCGAGTAAATGTTTGAGATATAAATGAATCAATATATAGCTGAGTTAGTATCATGTAGATAAATGAATACCGCCCTACTAAGGCATGCCCACCATACGTTGTGACAATATGTTTTGCAATGTCCAATGACCAGTGGCGCTCTGTTGCCCTTCATCAATCTGCGGGCGGGCGCTAATGATGTACTCTGTACCAAGGGCTGGTTTGAAATCGTCGATCCAGTCATAAGGAATCTGGAATACGCTACCGTCTTTAGACTTAGCAAGTAGGCACTGCATTGGCAGTTCTGAGGCACAGGCCACACGGTTTGGCATGACGGTCAGTGTCTGTGCTTCACCCAATACGATACTTGGAATATAGCGCGGCTCAGATACTGGATCCTTTGCAAATGGTGATGTTTGACAAGCACTCAGTAAAATCGCTGCACTGATTAAACCTGCCAGCAACAACGATGGCTTTATAGATTGATAGGCTGAAATCATAATATTCTCTATATGATAATTATCTAGGATGAAATGATGTATGTTTATTAGTGTTTTTTGCGCATTTATTAAAGCTGCCTGAACACTTATTAATACCGATTGAACAGAGACTGTTTAAGCTGACATTCATTATCCAATACGGCGTTTGAGACCTGTCATCTGCAAAATACGCGTGGCAATCTCTTCAACAGACATCTCTGATACATCTAAGCTTGGGATACCGTGCGTGATATAAATACCCTGAATCGCGCGCTGCTCTTGCTGGCATTGCTGATAGCTAGAATAACGACTGCCTGCACGGCGCTCTTGACGGATTTTTACTAAGCGATCAGTATCGATGAGTAAACCAAACAGCTTGTCTTTGTGCTCACGTAATGCTTTTGGCAACTGATTGTCGTACAAGTCATCTTCGGTTAAAGGATAGTTAGCCGCTCGAATACCGAATTGTAATGCTAAGTATAAAGAAGTCGGCGTCTTACCAGAGCGCGACACACCAACCAAAATAATATCGGCTGCATTATAGTGACGAGTACGCGCGCCATCGTCATTGTCTAAAGCAAAGTGAACTGCATCGATACGCTCTTTATAGGTTTCAGAATCGACATCATCATGTGCATGCCCTGAATGACCATCTGGCTCCACACCAGTCTCTTCTGCAACACGGCCAATCAGACCTTCATACATATCCAAGTTACAGCTGTGTGCTGAGTTGATCTTTTCACGAATCTCAGGATTAACGATCGTATCGAAAACCAATGGCAACGATCCATCGCGCTGATACGCCATATTGATTTGTTCAACCGCATCTTCTGCACGCTCTAAGCTATCGACATATGGCAATACTCTTGTCTCAAAGGGAACTGAGGCAAACTGACTTAAAATAGCGCGTCCAAGTGTCTCAGCCGTAATAGCTGTGCCATCTGAGATAAAAAACGCCGTTCTAATGGCTTGTGAGCTGTCCAAGTTTAGCGCGTGGCGATTTTGGATAGTGGACTTAACTTGTTCAGATAGATTGCTTGAGTACATATCGTTGACACCTCGGTTGAAAACTCAATAGTGACCTTCATTTAGTTTTTGGTATAGATCTTAGTAATAATTCAGACTTGGCAATCGTTTATCAGTTATTGACTATTAATAGTATTGCTTTGACCATCTGACAGCGTGACTTTTACTTGGCTTCTTATAGTCGCCTTTATAACTCGTATAACTAGGCTTTATAACCGCCTTCTTAAAACGAGCCTTTTTCAGTACCTATACTGCACATTTACCATGCAATGTGCATCAACTATCTATGCGCTACATTATACGCATATTAGCCTCTTAATAGAAATCAATGTTACAGGCGTATACTTAGCACCAACATTGTTTTTCATCTTGTCACCATAGTTAATTCACCTTTCATTGAGGTATTTTTTTATGCTTCTTCTATTATGCTTTGTTTATACAGATACATAAGATTGAAACATAAATTATAGAAATACTCTAAATGTGGCTTATTGGAATGTATCTATTTTATGCAGTAATTGGCTTCTGTAAGCGCATAACATCGTCACTAACGATGATGTTTTTCATCTGAGTAAATACGAAACTTGAGAGGACTGGCCCTAATTTATGTAGCAAACCCCACAATTTGTATATTTTTAACAAGTTTTTTGGTGAAAACCCTCGAAATTGTCCTAATATGGCGGTATAATTCACCGTTATAATCTTTACTAAATAACCTTATTTTCTGGAGTTATCATGGCAGCGCAATCTACAGCACTTGTAATCAATCTTGATCAGCTAGGAAAAGACGACATCGAAATGGTTGGTGGTAAGAACGCTTCGCTTGGCGAAATGATCAGCCATCTTTCTGATTTAGGCGTTAGTGTTCCAGGCGGCTTTGCCACCACTTCAAATGCATTCAACCGCTTTTTGACTGAAACAGGCTTGCTTGACAAAATCAACAGCGAGCTAAAAACACTAGACGTAAACGATGTTAATAAGCTTGCGGCGACTGGTAAAAAGATTCGTACTTGGATTATTGAACAAGAACTGCCAAAAGATCTTGAGCAAGAAGTACGTCAATCATTTGAAACCATGAGTGGCGGCGAAGACATCGCTGTTGCTGTACGTTCTTCTGCCACTGCTGAAGATTTGCCAGATGCGTCATTTGCCGGTCAACAAGAAACCTTCTTGAACATTCGCGGTATTGATAACGTCCTAATTGCTATTAAAGAAGTATTTGCCTCTCTATATAACGACCGTGCAATCTCTTACCGTGTACACAAAGGTTTTGAGCACGAAGGCGTTGCACTATCTGCTGCCGTACAACGTATGGTACGTTCAGAGACTGGTGCTGCTGGTGTTATGTTCACGCTAGATACCGAAAGCGGCTTTGATCAAGTGGTATTCATCACCTCAAGCTACGGTCTAGGTGAAATGGTTGTACAGGGTGCGGTTAACCCAGATGAGTTCTATATCTCTAAGAAATTGCTAGCAAACGGTAAGCCATCAGTTATCCGCCGTAACCTAGGTAGCAAGCATAAGAAAATGGTTTATGGTGATGAAGGCAGCACTGCTAAATCAGTTAAAACTGTCGATGTTGAAAAACAAGATCGCATGCAGTTCTCTCTATCGACTGAAGAGCTAACCTCACTTGCCAAGCAAGCGGTAACGATCGAACAGCATTATGGCCAAGCGATGGATATCGAGTGGGCAAAAGACGGCGATACTAACGAAATCTTTATCGTTCAAGCACGTCCTGAGACTGTTAAGAGCCGTCAAGACAGCAACGTAATGGAACGTTATGTCATCGACACGACTGGCGCAAAAGTATTGTGTGAAGGTCGTTCAATCGGTCAACGTATCGGTTCAGGTAAAGTGCGTATCGTTAGCAACCTAAACGAGATGGACAAAGTAGAAGAAGGCGACGTACTCGTATCAGACATGACTGATCCGGATTGGGAACCAGTTATGAAGCGCGCTTCTGCTATCATCACCAACCGTGGTGGTCGTACTTGTCACGCTGCTATTATCGCGCGTGAGCTAGGTGTGCCAGCTATCGTTGGTTGTGGTAACGCAACTGAGCTATTGGTTGATGGTCAAGACGTAACTGCTTCTTGTGCTGAAGGTGACACTGGTTTCATTTATGAAAGCCAGATTGATTTTGAAGTACAGACTAACTCTGTTGAATCTATGCCAGAGCTAGCATTCAAAGTGATGATGAACGTTGGTAACCCAGATCGCGCATTCTCATTTACCCAAATGCCAAACGAAGGTATCGGTCTTGCACGTCTAGAGTTCATCATCAACCGTATGATTGGTGTGCATCCAAAAGCTTTGCTAAACATGAACAGCTTGCCACGTGAAATTGCGCAAGCAATCCAAGAGCGTATCGCAGGCTATGCATCACCTGTTGACTTCTATGTTGATAAATTGGTCGAAGGTATCTCAACGCTAGCTGTTGCCTTTATGGATCAGCCAGTGATCGTTCGTATGTCAGATTTCAAATCAAACGAATACGCTAACCTGCTTGGTGGTAAATTATACGAGCCATCAGAAGAAAACCCAATGCTTGGTTTCCGTGGTGCTAGCCGTTATGTGTCTGATAACTTCCGTGACTGTTTTGAGCTTGAGTGTAAAGCACTAAAACGTGTACGTGATGACATGGGCTTGACCAATGTTGAGATCATGATTCCATTCGTACGTACTACTGACGAAGCAGCACAAGTGATTGAGTTACTTGAAAAGAATGGTCTAAAACGTGGCGAAAATGGTCTACGCGTCATCATGATGTGTGAGTTACCAACCAACGCCCTATTAGCAGAAGAGTTTTTAGAATACTTCGATGGTTTCTCAATCGGTTCTAACGATTTGACTCAGTTGACCCTTGGTCTTGACCGTGACTCAGGTATCGTCTCGCATCTATTTGATGAGCGTGATCCTGCTGTTAAGAAACTATTGTCTATGGCTATCGAAGCTTGCCGTAAGCAAAACAAATACGTCGGTATCTGTGGTCAAGGTCCATCAGACCATCCAGATCTAGCGTTTTGGTTAATGGAGCAAGGTATCAGCTCAGTGTCATTGAACCCTGACTCAGTACTAGATACTTGGTTCTTCTTAGCTGGTGAAGAAGCGAAGTAAACCGCTACGTTTAGTCACAGCGGTCATTCACACAGTCATTAAAGATACCACTATTAGGGTCTATTTGATTTTTTCAAATAGACCCTAATATAATGTCCTAAGACATGACTAACTATGCAGGCAATTATGCAGATTTTCCTTGCTCGAAATAACGTACAAGCTGGCCCATATCAGTTGGAGCAGCTGAATATCATGCTGGCATCTGGTGAAGTGTTGCTTGATGATTTGATGTGGCATGAAGGCTTAGCTCAGTGGCAGCGCGTAGGTGATCTTACCAATAACCAAACGGTTTATCGCCCGACCAGTGCTAATACGCCTGAAGTAAACGACTCTATCATCAATAACGTGACTGTCTTCCTTGAAGATACCAATAAAGCGAAAGATGATAAGTCAGTATCATTAGACAGACTATATGGCAAGCCTGAACGTCCTAAAAACGTGAAAGCCGATATGACGACCAATCGTCATCAAACGCCGCACAACAATGTCTCATTAAACAAGTCTACTCTCAAAAAGGCTGTTGCAGACAATGATAAAGTCGTTGGCAACGTGGTACTTGCGCCAATCATGTCACGCGTATTGGCGACTGCATTGAATGGCCTACTTTATATATTGGCCATACTGCCGCTAGTAATGGCATTGACTAAGATGGATGTGGACTATACCAAGTTCCAAAACATTCAAGATATGGACGCCGCCTATCAATATTCAATGACGCTGATGGAAAGTCTTCCTAGTAGCACATTGATGATGTCACAGGTGATGGTTTTTGGGCTATTTGCCTTGCAATTGGTATTTATTACCATGCGTGGTCAATCGCTAGGCAAGCTGATCACTGGTATTCGTGTTGTGGATCAAACCACGCATCGCCTACCTTCATTTATTAAGCTTATCGGTACACGTACGTTATTGTTATTTATTATCTATAACTTACTGTTTTCGTTTACCAGCTTTTTAGGTTTTGTGATTATTGCTATTCATTACTACATGGCGTCTAAAAGCCCTGAAAATATTGGTTGGCATGACAAGCTTGCCAAAACCTTAGTGGTTAAAGCAGACAGTAGCCAACTGGTAAAAAAGTCAAAATCTGAATAACAGTATTTTGGTTTAGTTAGTGGTTTTATAGCTCGTTATACTCAAAAAAGCTGCGTACTATCGCGGCTTTTTTATTTAGCAAAGCTAATTTAGCCTCTTTTTATATTTTATTGGCAGTAGCTTGGTGATTAACCTTTGTGTTAGTTGCAGAGTACTGTTATAATACGGCGCTTTATAAACTAAGCTTATTCTTGATTGTTTTTTATAAAATATGACTAGAATTGGGCTTACCTTATAAATCTCCTTGCTATTAACATAGGGTTAATAGCTACTAATCCGTAAGGAGTCATAATGCGACATTACGAACTGGTGTTACTTGTACACCCAGACCAAAGCGACCAAGTGGTCGGCATGGTTGAGCGCTACATCAAGTTAGTTCAAGACAACAACGGTGTTATCCATCGTCTAGAAGATTGGGGCCGTCGTCAACTGGCTTATCCAATCAACAAGATTCACAAAGCTCATTACGTTCTTTTCAACATTGAAACTGACGGTGAAACTTTAGCTGAACTTGAAGAATTATTCCGTTATAACGACGCGATCATTCGTAGTCTAGTTATGCGCCGTGACGAAGCTGTCACTGAAGAGTCGCAGTTAGCCAAGAATGCCGATGAAAAACGCGCACGCAAAGCAACTACTCGTCGTCCAGACAATCGTGAAAACGATAGTGACGACAACGACAACAGTGAAGACTAATTAAAGGAGAATACTCATGGCACGTTTCTATCGCCGTCGCAAATTCTGCCGTTTCACTGCTGAAGGCATCACTCACATCGACTATAAAGATGTTGAATTGCTAAAACAGTACATTAGTGATAATGGTAAAATCGTACCAAGCCGTATTACTGGTACATCTACTAAATATCAGCGTCAATTAGCGACTGCTATCAAGCAAGCTCGTTACTTATCGCTACTTCCATACACTGATAACCATCAAGGTTAACCGCTAACTAGGAATGACTCATGCAAATTATTTTGTTACAGCGTATCGTCAACCTTGGTAAACTCGGTGAAACTGTCGATGTAAAACCAGGTTACGGACGTAACTTTCTTATCCCTCAGGGCAAAGCACTACCTGCTACTAAAGCTAACATTGAAAAGTTTGAAGCACGTCGTGCTGAACTTGAAGCTGAAGAAGCAAAAGAGATCGCTGTTGCTCAAGAGCGTGCTGATGCATTGACTGACGTTAATGTTATCATGCGTGCTAAATCAGGTGACGAAGGCAAGCTATTCGGCTCTATCGGTACTCGCGATATCGCTGAAGCATTGACTAACTCAGGTCTAGAAGTAGACCGTGCTGAAATCAAGCTACCTGAAGGCACTCTACGTCAAGTTGGCGAATACAATGTTGATATTCAGCTACACCATGACGTTACTGCTAGCATCTTAGTTACTATTCTTTCTGAAGATGGTAACAACGAAGATTCAGCTGACGAAGAAGCTGCTGAAGAAGACTATTCTGAAGAGTAATCTTCCATGTAGTTAGACTCAGTCTGTAGAAAGCCAGCAACTTAGGTTGCTGGCTTTTTTACGTGCGTCATTTTTGACATTAAAGTCTATGTATTTAGACTATTTATATCGCTAACTTTCACTCCTTTATCTCGATAAATTAGGATTTTATATATTCCTAAACAGCTTAGGATTCTCAAAAAATCTATTGCTATGATAGCGGTGTTATCTATGCAATGTTGTAGTAACTAAATGCAACAACTACTTTAAAAACGCTATACCAAACAACAAGATACTGCCTATATAATCATCTTTATTACTATTAGCAGAATTGATAATCTACTGCTATTTAATATACTAATAGGGCGCAAGAACATGAAAGACAATAATAACATTCATACTAATGACAAGCTTATCTGTACTCAAGGTAATGCATACTACTCTGAAGGTGAGGTGTATACAGTTGGCAGAATAGTCAATGACAAATACTTTCAGCTACTGACCAGTGGCAATGATGATCATTGGTATGCTACGTTGGATGATCAGGGCATTTATGTCAGCTTTGATACTGCAACTGCTACCAATAACAAAGCTTTTTTTGATAAGATTGCCTAACTGTAAATACCGGTACTTCTTAGAATACCTATCTCAAAAATAATTGTTACTCAGGTAGGTAAACATTGCTTAGACAAAAACTGGTCAATTATAAATGGCCAGTTTTTTTTGGTTTGAAGTATTAGCAATTGCTAGTTATAAAAGTATTTCCACACACGTCTTCGACGTTTTATTACTAACTTCTCTCATTTCAAAATTAAGTATCTCTTGATTTTTTGTCAACAGCGCCAACTATTTAACGAATCTATTTCCTAGCGGCGTCTATTTGCTATAAAATATGCCCCTTTAAAATTTCGTATCGTTAGTGATGCAGATAGTTGGTTCGATATCGTTTAAATGTAGACATGGTAAAAGCCTGTGAAAGTACTACGCAAAGTAGACTTAGCACGCTATATACCGTGTTTAATCTCGATATAATTGACTATATTGGCATTGGTAATCAATTAAGATATAAACCATATTGAGACAGTGATGATTGTATTTTGGCTTGTGCTGACCATTCTTTTTATTATTTTCGCTACCGCAAAATTAAAGTGGCATCCCTTTTTAGTGTTGATTTTATCCGCTTTTTTGGTCGCGCTATTTTATCAAGTACCGCTTAATACGGTCGCCAAAACGATTTCTGATGGTTTCGGTGGTATCTTAGGCTATATCGGTCTTGTGATTGTATTTGGTACGATTATTGGCTTAATCCTTGAAAAAACGGGTGCTGCTATCGTAATGGCAGAGTCAGTCATTAAAGTATTGGGGCCACGCTTCCCTACTTTGACCATGTCTATCGTCGGTGCAGTCGTTTCTATACCTGTATTTTGTGACTCTGGCTATATTATCTTGAACTCTCTAAAAGAGTCTTTAGCTGAGCGCTTACATGTATCAAGTGTCGCGATGAGCATTGCCTTGGCCACTGGTCTATACGCTACCCACACCTTTGTCCCGCCTACGCCAGGCCCAATCGCAGCGGCAGGTAACTTAGGTCTAGAGTCAAACCTAGGTTTGGTCATCATGGTCGGTGTGGTCGTGACAGCAGTTGCGGTACTGGCTGGGTGGTGGTGGTCTAATCGCTTTCTTAATGCCACTCCTGACAATATCAATGCGGCAGATGCTCCAGCAGCAATGCCTGAAGGAATGAAAACTCGTGATGATTACAGTCACTTGCCTTCAGCGACAATGGCGTTTTTACCGATTATCGTTCCTATCATATTAATCTGCCTATCTTCGGTTGCTAATTTCCCAAGCGCACCATTTGGCAGTAGCATGGTAGCGGAGATTTTAATATTCATTGGTAACCCATTGACTGCGTTACTTATCGGTTTGTTCTTATCATTTTTCTTAATTAAATCAAGCCAAAAAACACAAGAAATCAGCGACAGTATCTCGCAAGGTTTGGTAGTAGCAGCCCCTATTCTGTTGATCACTGGTGCTGGTGGCGCGTTTGGTGCCATGCTAAAAGTTACGCCAATCGGTGATTACTTAGGTTCGACGCTATCTGCTTTGGGTTTAGGCATTTTCATGCCATTTATCGTCTCTGCTGCGCTAAAAACAGCACAAGGCTCAACCACAGTCGCATTGGTTACGACTTCTGCTATGGTTGCCCCACTATTGAGCCAGATTGGCCTAGACAGCGAGCTTGGGCGCGTGTTCTGCGTGATGGCAATCGGTGCCGGTGCCATGACCATTTCACATGCCAATGACAGCTTCTTTTGGATTGTTAGCCAGTTTAGTCGCATGAGCGTGGCACAAGCGTACAAAGCTCATTCAATGGCCACTGGTATCCAAGGTGTGACTAGCATCGTATTTATCTGGTTGTTGACTCTAGTGTTTATCTAGTTCATGAAATTGGGTATTTCTATATACGTTTATTTGATGATCGTTAAATAAACGTTTTAAAACATGACATTATCGCAATGATCGTGTCATTAAGATATTCAAAGAGAGCCGTATGAAAATTTTGATCGCCCCTGACTCATTTAAAGAAAGTTTAGAAGCACTTGATGTTTGCCACGCCATTCAATCTGGCTTTAGTCAAGTGTTTCCAGATGCTGACTATAAGCTGTTGCCAATGGCCGATGGCGGTGAAGGTACCTCTGCGGTATTGTCTTATGTATTGGGCGGGCGCTGGAAAGAAGTCAGAGTACATGACCCATTGATGAGACCGATTACGGCAAAGTATCTGTTATTGCCCGACGCGACTGCTGTTATCGAAGTGGCTCAAGCGTGCGGATTGCACCTACTGACAGCTGATGAGCGTAATCCTGTTATTGCGAGCAGTTATGGCGTTGGGGAGCTGATCGAAGATGCGTTAGCAGAAGGTGCTAAGCGTATCGTTATCGGTCTAGGTGGTAGCGCAACCAATGATGCAGGCCTTGGCATGCTAATGGCGCTAGGCATAACATTTCATGACATCAATGATAGCCTACTCACTCATGGTGGTGGCGCACTTGCCAGCTTACATAAGCTCGATAATACAAACCTTCATGCAAGGATATCAGACACAGTATTTGAAGTTGCTTGTGATGTGACCAATCCATTATGCGGTCTGCTGGGTGCAAGCGCAGTATTTGGCCCACAAAAAGGCGCTTGTCCAGAGCAAGTAAATACCTTGGACAAGGCACTCAGTCACTTTGCTACCCTATGTGGACAGCATGGCTATGAAGACTGTCAATACGTTGAAGGCGCTGGCGCTGCTGGCGGTCTTGGCTATGCGATGATGACGTTCTTTCAAGCTCAGCTAAAGTCAGGCTTTGATACGGTTGCCGAAGTGGCTCACCTGTCACAGCATATCGCAGAGGCAGATCTTGTCATCACTGGCGAAGGCAAGCTCGATGCACAAACGGCCATGGGTAAAGTGGCAGGCGGTATTAGCCAAATCGCTAAGGCTAGCCGTACACCTGTCATCGCTATCTGCGGCAGTGTCGATGGACTAAAACCTGCTCAGACCAGCCAGTTCGATGTGGTCATGCCAAGTATCCAAAAGGTAGACACGATTGATAACGTGTTAGGCTCTGCTTATAACAATATTGAGACGACTGCTGCTAATATCGCTGCAAGTATCAAACTTGGGCAGACTTTAAAATAGACGCAATCTTTTATAGTCGCAATCTATCAATGAACCTCTCCTGTTAAATACACAGCTATTGAACTTTCAATTAACCCTTCATTAGCTGTGCATTTATCATTCTCAACATATCTATAGCCATTTTTTTACTTCATCGATGACCGTATGCATTCTATTAGAGAGTGTCTGCTGTCTTCTAACTGCTAGATATAGCGTTTCGCTAACGGCAACTGGTAAATGATGACTGCTAATCAGTTCAGGCTTTGGATAAGCAGCCACGGCATGGGCTGGCAAAACAGTAAAACCTATTCCCCTGCTGACGGGCTCTAAGATTAACCCTATCTGATTCGAAAAGCCTTTTTTCTCAAAATCATTGATATGCTGGAATTGTTCATAATTGGCAGTCAGTAGCATGCCTGCATGATGGGCGCCATCTGGATGATCGATAAACCCAAGCTCGATAAGCTGCTCCCAGCTAGGCTCTGCTGTAGCCGCAGGAGTTACTAGTATCAATGCTTCTTGCGCCATAGACTTGCAGCTAACTGTTTCATCGTCTGAGATATCTGTCATAAAGCCGATATCAATCTCGTGATTAGCCAGTGCCTGCTCAATATCAGAATTGGGAGCAAAACGGTAGTCAATCACTAGCTTTGGATGCTGCTGCTGTAGTGTCAAAAGCTGCGGATACAGTTTAAGTCCCACACTACCCGGTGACATCAACCGTACCAATCCTTCGTAAGGTGGATCTTCACCGATACGCTGTTCTAAATTTGATAATCGCTGCAATATCTCGCCTGCTTCTTTATAAAGCTGCTCCCCTGCATTGGTCAATGAAAACTGCTTTCCTTGACGAATCAACAAGTCCGTATCTAGTTGCTCCTCTAACTTACTTATGTGTTGGCTCACACCGGACTGCGTCATATATAGACGTTCAGCTGTGCGCGTAAAGTGTCCAACTTCAGCAAGCGTGCAAAAGGTGCGTAACCATGTGATATTTATCATTACTTTTCATAATTATTTATATAATATTTGATAATTTTACATAATGACGGTGCATTTGTATACTGGCTCCACGTTAAAGAAAACGCACATCAAACAGGAGCACAATATGAACAACGTTTATCCAAGAAGCTTTTCGCACATCGGTCTTTCAGTCCCTGACCTAGATGCAGCCGTAAAATTCTATACTGAAGTGATGGGTTGGTACACCATCATGGAACCAACTGAGATTGTCGAAGATGACAGTGCCATTGGTGAGATGTGTACCGAAGTATTCGGTGCAGGTTGGGGCAGCTTCCGTATCGCTCACCTATCTACTGGTGACCGTATCGGTGTTGAGATTTTTGAATTCAAAAATCAAGAAAACCCTGAAAACAACTTTGAATATTGGAAAACAGGTATCTTTCACTTCTGCGTTCAAGATCCAAATGTTGAAGAGTTGGCTGAGCGTATGGTTGCCGCAGGTGGTAAGAAGCGTATGGAAAAACCACGTTACTACTACCCTGGCGAAAAACCTTATCGCATGATTTATATGGAAGACCCGTTCGGTAACATCGTTGAAATTTATAGCCACAGCTACGAGCTTATCTATAGCGAAGGCGCATACTAGTTTCAGTATAAATACAGCTTAGTATAAATTTAACCTAGTATAGATTTAGCTTATATCTGACTGAAAAACCAATAGCGTACTCATCATCTGAGTGCGCTATTTTTTTGTGCGCTTTCTATGTGTTCCATCTATTGTATAGAATATGAGCCATGCTACTATTTAGTCAGCTATATATAAAACTATAAACCAACCCATTATCAAGGATGATAAATGACTCAATCTGACGTTATTTTAGACATAGATGACCTTTTGGTTATTAGAGAAGACAATAAAGAAAGTGGCGTCGTCACGCTCACCTTAAACCAACCCAAGCAATTTAATGCGTTGTCCGTTGAAGTACTGTCTGCCATGCAAACAGAGCTAGACAGTATCTCTCAAGACGATACAATCAGAGTGGTGGTTATTCAAGCGACAGGCAAGGCGTTTTGTGCTGGTCATAATCTAAAACAAATGCGCGCACACTCAGATGAAGCATTTCATCGTGCGCTATTTCAGCAATGTAGCCAAATGATGCTAACCATTAATCAGATGCCGCAAGTCGTCATCGCAAAAGTACAAGGTATTGCCACAGCAGCAGGATGTCAGCTGGTCGCAGCTTGTGACCTAGCCATTGCCGCTGATGATGCAAAGTTCGCTACCTCTGGAATAAACGTTGGACTTTTCTGCTCTACACCTGCCGTTGCTATCAGTCGCAATCTACCTCGTAAACAAGCGTTTGAGATGCTAATCACAGGTGAGTTCATCGATGCGCATACTGCTTTGCAATATGGATTGATCAATCGAGTCGCAGCAGCAGAGCAACTAAATCAAACACTACAATCATTGATAACGGCAATTACTATCAAGTCTCCGGTGGCAGTAAAAACTGGCAAAGATATGTTTTATAAGCAGCTGGGTATGAACATCGAAGACGCGTATGACTATGCCAGTGAAGTAATGACGGGCAATATGATGGCAGACGATGTGGGTGAAGGGATTGATGCTTTTATTGAGAAGCGCCAAGCGGTATGGAAGGGGTGTTAGTACCTATGACACTAATCACTGTATTGCTTAGCTGACGTCACATAGCGCAGGCTTTATCTAGAAAGTTAACACGCGCTTTTTCGATAATTAAATTTGCTTATTACCAAGCACAAAAAAGGCCACGATATCACTATCATGGCCTTTTTTATTTCTATTTCTACTTGATACAGATACTACGAGCCATTTATTACTCAGCAGCGATAGCGATCATTTCAACCAATAGCTCAGGACGTGCCAATGCTGACTCACCACAAGCGCGAGCCGGTGGCTGAATACCTTCAAACCACTGGTCATAAACTTCATTCATAGCAGCAAAGTCAGCCATGTCTTTGATCCAAACCGTGACTGATAGTAGCTTTGATTTGTCACTGCCTACCTCTTCTAGCAACGTTTGGATTTTTTCTAGACAAGTCAATGTTTGCGCTTTGATATCGTCTTCTGCATTACCTACCTGACCACACAAATAGATAGTTTGGTTATGGATTACGGTTTTGCTCATACGTTGATTGCTGTGTAGCTTCTTAATCATGTCTATACCTTTCATTTATTAATTTAAGTCTGTGCTAACTATAGTCAATCCACTATAAAAGCGTTACAGCGTTAACCTCGCTTGAAGTATGACATATACATCTGCACTCGGTTGCCTTGTACCGCTCTTAAATTGGATCAACTATATATCAGATACGCGCTTAGTTAGAAAAACGCTGGGCACTAAATGGTGCAAGATCGACCAATGTAGGCTTATCGTGGATCATCTCTTCAACCAGACGACCTGTCATTGGCCCTAAAGTGAAGCCTTGATGACTGTGACCAAATGCAAACCATAGTTTGTCATGCTTGTCAGCAGGACCGATTACTGGCTTCATATCAGGCATACAAGGACGAGAGCCCGCCCATGCTTCACTCTCAACCGCATCTTCTAGTGGCAAGATTTTTTTCGCCAGCTTCAATACGGTTTTTAACTGACCAAAGTTCTTTGGCGCATTCATTGTGGTCATCTCAGCACCAGTAGTGATACGGATACCCTGCTGCATCGGCCCCATCACAAAGCCTTTGTCCATATCAAACATACTATGATGAATTGTATTCTTTTCTGTCACTTTGAAATGCTGATGATAGCCGCGCATTGGGAATAGTGGTAAGTTATAGCCAAGTGGTTTAATCAAATCATTAGACCATGGGCCTGCTGCGATAACCAATTTATCACTATAGTAGGTATCGTTATCAGTGATAACTTTCCAACCTTCGGCTTCTTGAACGATTTCTTTTACATCGCTTTCTTTGATCGTACCCTGCATATCTTGGAAGTTTTTCGCATAAGCTTTTACGAGCGAGCTTGGGTTTGATACTTGCCAAGAGTTTTTCCAATGAATCGCGCCAACGAAACCTTCAAAATTGGCACTAGGTTCCATTGCCTTTAGTTCTTCAAGGTTTAGGACGTTATGCTCAACACCTTGATTACGTGCGTCGATAGCTGATACTTGCGCTTCTTTAAACGTCTCTTCTGAGCGATGCAACTGCAACCAACCATCACGAGTAATGAGCTCGTCAGCACCAGAAGCGCTAATCATGGTTTGGTGCTCACTAGTACAATGCTCAATCAGCGTCTGCCACTCTGATTCGATCTTTTTGACTGAAGCTGGCGTAGAGTATTTCCAGTACTGAAGCAGCGCTTGGTGATAACGCAAAATGGCCGGAATACGATAGCGAATATCGGTACCTTGGTTTGGCAACACTCTGATCATTTCTGTCAGCTGACGAGGAAAAGGATGTGTATGAATGGCTTCGCGCTGAATCAATCCTGCATTGCCATATGAGGTCTCTGACCCTGGCAATTTTTTGTCTAACAATAATACATTTGAGTTATTTTTTTGTAGATGCCACGCGATTGACGTGCCAACCATACCTGCACCGATAACGATAACTTCGTAGCGCATAACCTATCCTTTTCTTAGGGTGTTAATACAGAGTATCAAATATAAGGGTCTAACAGAATTAGGTGGTAATAGTAACGCATTAGGATAAATTTGAAACCCTTATCTGATAAATATTTTCGCGTCACATACTTTTGGTTATGGGGTTTTTGAGAAGGTATTTTTGATAGGAATAATACTAGCCTTGAGCAATAATATAGCAACAATTTTAGTGAGAATCGCGGCAAGTTATCTGATGTTTTTAGTTATAAAACGTTCAAGTATTCGGAAGCTCACTTATCTATATTACTGCATAGCCTTATTAGCTTATGTTTAATTGATTGGATAATCAACTAAACTTGAAGTATTACCACCAAATGGGGTCATCATCTTCTATCATGGTCCGTCTTGTCGTTTCAACCGTTACCTCATCCGCAGATAGCTCAGCGATAAAACGTGACGGCTTATCAAAATATCCAGAATAACTAGAAAAGTAGTTTGGTGCTGTCAGATACAACTGTGTCTTTGCACGACTACAGGCAACATAAAACAGCTTACGCTCTTCTTCTAATGCTTCAAAGTCATCCAAAGAACGATGATGTGGCGTGATGCCATCTACTAAAGAATTCACAAATACTACTGGCCACTCAAGCCCTTTAGCACTATGAATGGTCGAGATAGTAACTTTGTCATTGCTACTGTCTTGTCCATTATCCGAATTGCTCATCACGGCAACTGAATCATTAGGTGGGTCTAAAGCGAGATTTTCTAAAAAACTATCAAGGCTTGTGTGCTCTGTCGCTAAGTTCTTTAGCACCCGAAAGTCTTCGGTACGCTCACGCCAATTATCTTCGATAAGCTTTAACACTGGGATATAAAACTCAAGAATATGTTCAATAGCTGTCTCGACCGATTCAGCTTGCTGTGCCTTGGCAAGCGCATGATATAGAGGCTCTAACTGATCGCTCTTTTTTGCAAAGGGTGCGGCCAGTAAGGATTCAAATGCATTATTGTCAGCAGTAATAGCTTGGGTTAAGCGCGTCGCCGTCACTGCACCCACCCCTTTAAACAAGGTTAAAATACGATGCCAAGCAATCGTGTCATTTGGGTTATAGAGTATTTTGACAAAGGCCAACACATCTTTGATATGTCGTCTTTCAATGAACTTGATACCACCCACCACGATAAAGGGAATGTTGCGCGCCATAAATTCTAGCTGTACGTAATTGGACTGAAATGATGTACGGCATAATACCGCAAAGTCGTTGTAGTCATACTCTGGCTTTAGCGCGACGATCTTATCAGTGATATAGCCCGCTTCTTTTGGCTCATCACTGAGTCGTCGAAATACTGGTTTGTGTCCTTCTATCGGCGCATCAGAATACAGCTGCTTTTGATAGCCTAGCGTGATTTGCGCGGACAAAGCATTGATATAATTTAAAACGGACGGTGAGCTGCGATAATTTTGCTCAAGCTTAATAAGTTTGGCATGAGGATAAGTCTCACCGAACAGCAAAATGTTTTCGTAATTGGCACCGCGAAACGCGTAAATACTTTGATTGTCGTCACCAACTACCATCAGCGATACCGACTCAGGCTCACATATTAAGTCAATTAGTTGCTTTTGTGGAATATTGGTGTCTTGATACTCATCAACCATAATATAGCGGTATTGGCTTTGCAGCAGCTGTCGAAAAGTGTCATTGGTCTTCAAATGGCGTACGACTTGGCTAATTATGTCATCAAAATCATATAAGTGATTGGCGCGCTTGTACTCATGAAAGTCAACTGCCAGCTGCTCGATGATAGGAATATGCACGGCGATATCTGGGTAGTTACTTTCGATTAAGTCGCGAATATGTATACGTCTGTTTCTAGACGTCGATATGATATTTTGCAGCGTTTTTTTGCGTGGAAAGGCTTGTGGCTTGGTTTGAGCAGGATACTTTTTTTCTTTATGCACCAAGTCGATAGCATCCTCACTATCGCCAGTATCCAAAATCGTAAACCTTGGATTGATACCGAGCAGCCCTGAATATTGTCGTAGTAACATATTACAAAACGAGTGAAAAGTACCACTAGTGATGCTATTTAATGCTTTATCAGTTGGCAGCTTATCCTCAGCCAGCTCTTCATCTGATAGCTTTTGATTTGAAAGACTGCTTGCTAGCAAGGACTTAGCTCTATCTTTTATCTCATTCGCGGCTTTACGCGTAAAAGTCAGTAGCAAAATCTCTTTAGGCGACACTCCGTTTTCTAATAGATAACTGGTACGATAGGTCAAAGTTTTGGTCTTGCCCGAACCTGCACCAGCAATGACCAATACTTTGCCATCGATCGTAGTCGCTGCCATTAGCTGATCGGGATTTAGCTCACTGGCATAATCGACCTTTAACCCCAACCCGCTATCTAGTCTCTGCTTTAATAACTTAAGGTTTGTCGGCTCAGCCGTATCAATTAAATTTGCCTCTAGTTTTTTAATAGCCTGCTCAAGTCGAGACAGTTTAGGCTTCATCTCAAGAAAGTTTTGCGGGTATTTATAGTGGCGTGTGTCAAAAATCGAGGTTGTCATTATTGGATATTGCCTTACATTGTGTTTTGGAGCGAGCTGATTGTTTGAAAAAAATTAAACCAACCAGCAGATTGCACTTACTGTTTGTGAGCCTGATGCCACTATTTACCTATGATAACTTACTATAGCAAAAAATACTGAATACCAAATCGAACACCGCTTATCTAAATAAAAAGCAACCAATCGTATTCACTTTTCAGCTTTTAACATATCTGACATATCCTAACCTTAGTAGAAACACACCTGCCATCGCTGAGTAAAAACCTAAGCATATACCGTAACAACCTCACCCCTATTCCGGTAAATTTGTTACAATGTGCCCAATTTTGATTTACTATTTGACTAATATTTCAAACAAGCTGAGTTTTAGATGAACTCAGTTTTATTCTGACTAAATATCAAGTCTTATATTAGCTCAGTACCAACTATTTTATTAATACATTGAGAGACTGTTATGGGTTTTAATTGCGGCATCGTCGGCCTACCAAACGTGGGTAAATCCACCTTGTTTAATGCGTTGACCAAAGCGGGTATCGCCGCTGAAAACTTTCCGTTTTGTACCAAAGATCCCAACACCGGTATCGTACCAGTACCTGATCCACGCCTAAAGAAACTGGCTGATATCGTTAATCCTGAACGCGTATTACCAACGACGATGGAGTTTGTAGACATCGCAGGTTTGGTGGCAGGCGCGTCAAAAGGCGAAGGCATGGGCAACCAGTTCCTAGCCAATATTCGTGAGACCGATGCGATTGCTCACGTCGTTCGCTGTTTTGATGATGACAACGTGGTACACGTTGATGGCCGCGTTAGCCCGATTGATGATATTGAAACCATCAATACTGAACTGGCATTGGCAGATTTGGAAGCGGTTGAGCGCGCCATTCTTAACTTGACCAAAAAAGCCAAAGGCGGTGACAAAGACGCGAGCGCCATGCTGGATGTGTTCAAAAAGATTGAGCCATTATTAGCAGAAGGCAAAGCGGCGCGCGCGGCCAACCTAGACGCTGATGAGAAAAAACTCATCCGCAGCTACGGCCTCATCACTCTAAAGCCAACCATGTATATTGCTAACGTTGCTGAAGATGGTTTTGAAAACAATCCATATCTCGACGCTGTTCGTGATTACGCGACTGGCGAAGAATCTATCGTTATTGCCCTATGCAACCAAATCGAAGCTGAAATTGCCCAGCTTGATGAAGAAGACAAAAAAGACTTTTTGGCTGAAATGGACATGGAAGAGGCCGGGCTTGATCAAGTAATCCGCGGTGGTTATGACTTACTTGATATGCAGACTTACTTCACCGCTGGTGTTAAAGAAGTACGTGCATGGACCGTCGCTATTGGCGCTACTGCCCCGCAAGCCGCTGGCGTGATTCACACGGACTTTGAGCGCGGCTTTATTCGTGCCGAAGTCATCGCTTATGATGATTTTATCGAATACAACGGTGAAAAAGGCGCTGCCGCCGCTGGTAAGTCACGCCTAGAAGGCAAAACTTATATCGTTCAAGATGGCGATGTCATGCACTTTAGATTTAACGTGTAGCTTTAGCTAGTCAATACTGCCTGATAGCTAATCAGCCGATGTTGGATATTTTCCAGCATCGGCTTTATTTTATCAGCTTATTGTTATAATATAACATATCTTTATTTTACTTATTTGAGGGCTTATATTTTGACTGACTTTTTCTCTTTTTCCAAATTTGCAAGTGCTGCTATAGTAGGCAGTGTTATGGCAGTTTCGTTGTTAGGATGCCAGCCAAAAACAGACGGTGAGCCAGCAGCATCTGAAGACGTGACAACCGTAGACAGTCATGCAGAGCACGACGAACATGCCCATGAGGGGCATGACCACGAAGCCCATGATGATATGGAACACGATCATGAAGGACATGACCATGAAAGTCATAATGACATGGACGTTCACGAAGGACATGATCATGCGGGTCACGACCATTCTGAGCACGCTAGCAACAGCACACCATTTTCTTGTGAGCCTACTGCTACTATCGGCGTATACTATCATACCGATGCCACACCGCAGACCGCGCACCTACTTATTGACGGTATCGAATACGATTTGACAGCCGCCTCTGGTAGCGACGCCCTTACTGACAAAACCATCTATACGAGTGATATTGGATTAGATGACACTCATGGCATTATATGGCAAGTGGATGGTGACAACGCAACCTTGCTAAACAAAACACTAAATAGTGATGTGTCTATCGAAGAGGAAGACGTTCTTTTTGATTGCCAGAAGTCTTAGTAGCTGTACCAAGGGCGCTATTTTGTTATGCTAGAGGCTCCCTTGGTTTCGGATGTTCCAATATGCTAAGTACACCAACCTCTTTACCGTCCCCTACCACACAATGGTCACATCTCCTCAACTCACAGCGTCTTGGTGCTTCCAAAAAATTTAACGCCAATACCAGTACTCGTTCTCAGTTTCACAAAGACTATGACAGACTGGTATTTTCTCACTCTTTTCGCCAGTTAAATCAGAAAACCCAAGTCCATCCATTGACCAATCAGCTCGGTATTCATACGCGCCTGACTCACTCGCTAGAAGTGTCTTCTATCGGTCGCTCTTTGGGAATGATGTCTGCCGAAAAAATTCATGACGCATTAGGTAGCGGTTTGCCAGCGGGAGTTTCACCAGCAGATGTCGGTGTGATCGTACAAGCGGCTTGTCTCGCTCATGATATTGGAAATCCGCCTTTTGGCCACGCTGGAGAGTATGCGATTCGTGATTGGTTTAGGCAGCCTGAACCGCAAGCGATTTTGCAAAATTTAAGCAGCAACGAGCGACTAGACTTACTGGCATACGAGGGTAATGCTCAAGGGTTTCGCCTATTGGCACGTAATGAGCATCATCCTGACAAGGGTGGTATGCGGCTCACCTGTGCCACGCTAGGCGCATTTATGAAATATCCATGGTTGGCGACTCACAGCAACGATGTCAATGACAACCATTATAACGTGCAGAAATTTGGCTGCTTTTATAGCGAGGCTTCTCAGTTAGAAGAGTTAGCTGCGTGTTTACATTTGCCACGCTCAGAGCAACATGATGGCTTTGCGCGCCATCCATTGGCTTATCTGCTAGAAGCGGCAGATGATATCTGTTATGCGCTAATCGATTTAGAAGATGGCATCAATCTGAATATGCTAACCTATAGCGAAGTCGCTACGATATTTTATGAGCTAATTGGTGAACGTCCGAGCAGTGTAAACCTACCAGCGCATATGTCTGTCAGACAAAGCCTCGCCTCCCTTCGGGCACGAGCCATGATGCGTTTGGTCAATACCGTCACCGATGCCTTTGTAGCCAACAGTGATGCATTACTAGCTGGTACACTTCAAGGCAGTCTGTTTGCGCATTGCGATACCAGCGTACAGAATGGTATCAATCAAGCTAAGCAACTGGCACGAGAAAAAATATTTAATCATCCGAGCAAAGTAAGAATGGAGCTGATGGCCAATCAGTGCTTGCATAGCCTATTGAATGCCTTTATGCCACTCGCTTGGACAGGGTCGCAATCTGCTACTATGCAGCCGCCGATGTCTTTTGAGCAGCAACGTCTGTTAAGATTACTACAGCCCCATCTTGACGAACATCGCCGCATCTTGTCTGACGATATCTATCATAATGTTTTAAATATTTTGGATTTTATTACAGGTATGAATGACCATGAAGCTTATCGACTGGCGCAAGAATTGCAGGGTCATTGGGGCACAGTGGTTTAAAAGACCAGTACAGGTTTAGTAAATTAACACGAATGACGTATTTCAGTCGTATTTATGCGTTGAAATGAGTATGATAAACACCTACCGGACAATTTTGAAATATTATGAGCAGTCGCGAACAAAAAAAACTTCAAACTCGGCACGCCTTTTTTAATGCTGTGCTCGATTTATGTATGACAGGGCAATCTTTTAGCTCTATCAGTCTCAGACAAGTAACACGCGAGGTTGGCGTTGTGCCGACTGCGTTTTATCGCCATTTTGATGATATGGAGTCACTCGGGCGCGCTTTGGTCATTGAGGAATTGGGCGGTACGTTAGCCACGTTAAGTGATAGCCTGCAGATTGGGCGCAAACGTAGCTTTGATCGTCAAATCGCAAAAAGTATTCAGCTATTCTTGTATATGGTCAGCGATCAGCCTTATTACTGGCAGTTCTTGGTCAGTGAGCGTTATGGTGGGTCAGAAGCAGTACGAAAAGCCATCAATGAGTTGATTAAGATACATGCTCAAGGGTTGGCCGACGACTTAGCGTTGCAGCCAGCGTTTACCCATATCAATGCTTATGACCGTCGCCTATTAGCTGAGGCTGGCGTAAATATGTTCTTCTCTTGGATTATTGATTGGCTAGAGCTGACCTATACAGAAGATCATGATGATGAGATTGATCTAAACGAAATCGAAGAAAACAAGCAGCTAATGCTACATAACTGTACTCGTCAAGCACAGATGCTTTTTTACGGGGCTTATAATTGGAAGTCTAGCGAAGAAACACGCCTAAAAGACTAAATGTTGCTCTCAATACCATCCGCTAAAAGCTCGGACGAAATGCCCATAGTCGCTGTGTTACTACTTTGACTTCCTTGGGCATTTTACCGTCTACCCCACTACTATTAGCGGCCTGATTATCATTAGCTGTCTGACTATTATTAACTGCCTGATTATTATCAACGACGGTTTTACTAATCAAAACAGTGGCAAAACGCTCTCTAGCTTGACCGACAGTTGCATTATCAGTCGCTGTGATAAGTGCCATAAATGCTTGGCTATCAACGGCGAGCATGGGTGTTAAAGCCTTTCGCTGCTCATCATTTACACTGCCAAATATCGGTAATTGCCATACTGCATCAATAGACGTCAGCGCCTGCTGTGCGCGCATATCTACCAGTGATTGCATCTGTTGGCTGTTGGCACCATCCATTAGTGCGGCTAACAATACAGGACTGGCAGTATTGATATTAATAGGCACATAATAAGGCACCGCGGTAAGATAAGGCCGTAGTACTGCTAGAGTTTCAGCACTCACCCCTTTCACTTCTAGAAGCTGATCGATACTGACAAAAGGCTGATTTGGCAGAGCATCTGTTGCTACAGCGTTTGACTGCTGCGCATATACCGTACTTTCATCACCACCATCTTGATATACCTCGCCGTCTGCATCTTGCCAATCAAGTATAGCAATAGCGATATCAGGCTCTAGATTTAGTTGCGTGAGTAGTCGTTGGAATACTGCTAAAGCAGTGGTGTTGGCCGTCCCATCTTGATACAAGTTATTAATGTTAAAACGACCAGACTCATCGCGTAGCTCGACGCTGACACTGTGACTAGCCAATGTATAAGGTGGTATAGGCTGCGCCCAGATATCTTGCGCACTATCCGTATCATTGAGGTTGCTATCAGCGCGAATCATCGTCACTGCTAACTGTTGACCTGCATCGATATCTTGCAGCAACTGATTTTGATCGAATAACAGACCACTACGCCTAATTGCAATTTTTTGGCTAGCAAGCATCGACCCTGCAACCACAGTAATACTCACTACCAATAATAAGATAGTCAGCAGTGCAACACCGCGTTGAGAGTTCGCAGTCATCGACATACATAGCCTTTGTTATTGAGCAATTGATGCATTTTAACTACTACCTTCTCAATTATTCGTTCCTAAATTGCTATTATCCGCACTGCTATTATTGTCACTACCATCACTACCGCTGTTGTCATTATTAGCATTATCATTGCTGCTACTATCTGTATTATTGGCTGTGCTTTGACTATTGCTATGCGATATCGGTTGCGGGGCGAGTGCCCATTGCCAAGTGATTGGCATGTCTTGGTATGTAAAGCTAACCGCGACTCCTTTCGGTAATAAAACAGCTGTGGGCTTAGGACTCGCTGTATTCGCTGATTGTCTCACCGCGGTATTTGTACTACTGCCACTGTTAGCGTCATCGCTCGGAAACCTGGTACTTAGCTCTGGTAGATATGCTTGCCAGCTTCCTGCTGTGACACCTTCGAGCAATACGCTGTCTAGGCTGACGCTGTCACGCCCGCCTTCCATACTGGTATACTGGCGACGTATCAAACGCTCATCCGCAAAAATATATTCGATACGTTGGAGGCTATTGCTATTCTGATATCGTGGATCAGGATCGGCGAAGCGTACAAAGCTGATATGCTCGCCATCTAAACTCATAAAGGGCTCAGGCGCTATTTCGTTTATTTGCTCGCTTGATTGAGAACTGTTATTCGCGTTTGTACTGTCGCTTGGACTGTTATTCGCTGCACTGACACTCTGGGTAGTAGCCGCTTGATAAGGGATGATTTGACCCATGTCTTGCTGTAATTGCAAATAGGCGTACTGCAGGACAGCCAGATTGTCAGCATGAAATTGCGCGCGCTCACGAGCACGGTTGACCCCATCAAATACCTGCCAGCCTGCAACGGCTAGCATCGCAAATATTGCCATGGCAACCATTAGCTCAAGTAATGTGAAACCACGCTGATGTCTCACAGACCGCCCCCTGCCTGCTCGCTATTACCTGTTGTGCTTAGACCACTTAAATCCAGACTGCCCGTATCTTGCTCAGCATTACTTAGCATCACAGTGATATCAGTGACCGAGGTGCGAGTCTGTCCATCTATAATAGGCGCAACTGCGATATTTACTTCTTTTAAGGCAGGTGTGATGGCGTCACCGACTGTCATTGCTATTTGCCAATCACGCCCTTGAGCATTAACGGTTTGGGTACGGTTGGCTGTCAGCCACGTCTCTTGAATACGTAAATCAGCGGCGGCATTTTGAGCGACAAAGTGGGCAAGCGTACGAGTACGCAATATATCAACTGAGCTCAGATATGCACTACTGGCACGGCTCGCCGCGACTGCTACCACTGCCAAAATAGCCAGAGCAACCATCACTTCGATAAGGGTAAAGCCGCTCTCGCACCTAGGCTTGAGTGATATAGCTTTTGATGACATAGGCTGGTTTGTCATAGGAGGTTTATATAATTCAGTCACTATAACCCCTGTCCGATTCGCATGCTACCATCTGGCATTATCGTAATCACCTCGCCCACTAAACGCGAATCGTGAAGTACTTCAATGGTGACGGGCGCTGCTTGTCCTGTACCAAACCATAATACTTGGGGTACGTTTTGATCGCTAAACCAAGGCTGTAACGTTTGGGTTCGTCCCGTATTCTGTAAACCGCTAGAATCCAAACTTTGAAATCTAATACTTACGCCACTAGGCAGTTCAGGCAAGCTAACACCTGACTCAACCTCCCAACTTGGCGTTGGTTTTTGCTCATCAGTAGAGCCTGATAGACCAGCAACCTCTGCCGACAGCTCCATAGCATTTTTAGGCTGACTGTCGGCGCTATCTGACATCATCTCTGTTGTCTGGTACGCGACATATGGATTTGATAATGTAACGATGACCGGCTCTACCTGCCCCTGCTTATCTGCCTGCATACGCAAACCCATCGGCTGCATACGTTCAGCCGATAATAGGCGAACGTAACTCAATGAATCGGTCAGATGCTCATAAAAAGCGCGGTTTTTGCGGGATTCACTGCTACCGACAGACAAACTCATTATGCCAGCAAATATAGACAAGATAACCACTACCACCACGATTTCTACCAATGTAAAACCAGTTTGTGTTCGACTATTTATTGATAAAACAGATGATAAGTGACGGGTATCACTTAGTATGGAGGCGCAGCTGCGACAATGGTCTGTAGGTCTTGTATCTAAGCAGCTTGACTGAGACGTTTGACTAATTAGAGTAAAAGAGCAAGTAGCCGCTGAACTGGACTGAGTCTTGACAGTGACCGGCATATTGCACCTATAAGCCCAATTTTAATTGTCGCAGAATAAGAAAGGGTTTTGAAGAATATTAGAAGATACGTGAATTCATACTGCAATTCGTGCTGCAATAGTAAGCATTACAACACGATTTATTAAAACCAAAAAAGGTTCACAACCCAAAAATTACTTGCTACTTTATTAATAACTACTTTAGTAGTTGGTATTACGGTGCTCTTCTGATTCAGTATCGATTTGCTCTACCAGCTCTTGCATATCTTCATCCATGACCTCTTCATCGTCAGCAGGATAATGACTTGGCAACTCTAGCACTTGCTGAACAAAGGCGTAACGCAGCGTATCACGGCGACCTAAATAGCGTTGGTAAAAGCTTGAGTTTAAGAGCCCTGCACCGCCCTGACCAATCGCCCAAATAGACGATAGATAATCACGAGTACTCAAATTACTGTGCTCATCTTTTAGGTATGCGCTAATAATATCAATCAAACGCTTCATGCGCTGGCGACGGATATCATATAACTCACCAAACAAACGATTGAGCCCAGTCACTGATGCTGCCAGACGCTCTTCAATTTGGTTCAATAGCATGGCTTTTTGCGGATTGAATAACTGCTGAAAAATCATACGGGCGACACCTGCCGACGGGCAGTCATCAATACGGTTAATCTCAAACAATTGCTCTTCGTAACGAATAATAATACGCAGATAAAGCTCATCTTTACTGGAGAAATGCTTGTACAGGGTGCCTTTAGCCAAATCGAGCTGATCTGCCAAACTGTCTAAAGTGATATCACCATCGCCTGACTCAAGTAGCAATTGTTCTGCCATCGCTAAGATGTTCTCTTCTCGTGCCTTGAACTGGTGCTGACGACTCATAATCTCTCCTAAAACATGACAAGATTAAGCATATGACCATCAATTATGTGCGTACATTTGGCAATGAGCGTATAAAACTATACAAGAACTGCTGAAATACCATAAAAGGGATATGCTTATATTTACAAATAGTCATTGATAATCATATAGTTACATTTAGCAATTCAAATACTAAAGGGGATTGAACTATAAGACTATCACATAAATGACTGACTGGTCATAGCATAACCATTTTAGCGATACTGTGCCAGTAAATTTTCAAAGTTTTTTGCAGTTAATGCTCCAACCTCGTTACTATCACAACCATACATATCTGCGATAAAGCTCGCGACATAGGGTACGTAGGCGGGCTCATTGGGACGACCACGCTTAGGCACAGGCGCCAAATATGGACTGTCGGTCTCAATCAAGATTCTGTCTCTAGGCATATGCCTTGCAGCATCTTGGATATTTTGGGCACTTTTAAAGCTAACAATGCCTGAGAAGGAGATATAAAACCCCAAATCTAAAGCACGTTTTGCGGTCTCCCAATCTTCAGTGAAGCAATGAATAATACCATGCTCAGCGCCTTCACTCTTTAAGATATCGATCGTATCTTCTTTTGCGTCACGCATGTGTATGACAAGCGGTTTTTTTAGTTGCTGACTTGCATGGATATGACGTGCAAGACTGGCTTGCTGCTCTTTTTTATTTTCTATAGACCAGTAGTAATCTAGCCCTGTCTCGCCTATTGCCCATACATGGTCTTTATCAGCAGTTTCTATTAAACGCTCAACCGTCGCTGATTTCAGTACATCGATATCTTCACAAGGATGGATTCCTACACTCATTCCTAGATTTAGCGTCTCGTCGCCATAGGTGCTAACAATATTAGCAATCTCGTCATATTCTGCAAAATCACACATAATCGCCATCGCACGGGTAACATTAGCAGTTTTCATGGCGTCAATCGCACCAGATAATTTACCATCGTATTTCGTCAAATCTAAACGGTTGAGGTGACAATGAGTATCTGTAAACATAAATAATCTCGTTGTTAAAAACTTTCTCAATTAAAAGTCTGGGAATTAAAAATTTGAATCTTATTTGCATTGATTGCTGTGAAGGAAGCTGTTTTCAAGTGGCATCATATTTCCCACTATTAAAAAGCTATTCACCAATCCATGTCCTAATACCATGAGACTAATTAAGAGGCACGACTCGCATCACCTCTTCTATGGTTGTCACACCTTCACTAATACGTTTTGCACCTGATAAACGTAATGGCTGTAGACCTTCGCGATAGGCTTGTTGTTTGAGTACATCTAAGTTTGTATCGGCTGCGACCAGTTTTTTTAATTCGTTAGACAATGGCATAATCTCGTATAGGCCGACTCGTCCCTGATAACCAGTGTGTCGACAATGCTCGCAGCCTTGAGCCATATAAATTTGTGCTGGGGCAGGCGCGCGCCAAGGCTGTACCAACTCCTGCCATTGGATGGCAACCTCGCTGTCTGGCACAACGTCTACCGCTTTTTTGCAATGCGGGCATAGCGTACGTAACAAGCGCTGTGCCATTACGCCTAAGATAGTCGCTGATGTCAAAAATGGTTGAATACCCAAATCATGCAAACGAGTGATTGAACTTGGCGCATCGTTAGTATGTAGTGTCGAGAGCACCAAATGCCCTGTCAATGAGGCTTGTACTGCCATATTGGCTGTTTCAGCATCGCGAATCTCCCCCACCATAATGATGTCAGGATCTTGACGCATCAAAGAGCGAATGCCGTCAGCAAAGTTTAAATCAACGCCTGGATTTACTTGCATTTGGTTAAATGCAGGTTCAATCATTTCAATAGGATCTTCAATGGTACAGACATTGACTTGTTCAGTCGCTAACTGCTTGAGGGTACTATATAAGGTCGTGGTCTTACCCGAACCTGTAGGCCCAGTGACCAAAATAATCCCGTTTGGATGAGCAGTCAATTCATGCCACGTTTCAAGCTGTTTGCCGGATAGACCAAGCTGAGCGAAGGAGCGCACCAGTACTTCAGGATCGAACACCCGCATGACCAGCTTTTCACCAAAAGCGGTTGGCATAGTCGATAAACGAAGCTCTGTCTCTAACCCCTTCGGCGTTCGCGTCTTCAAACGACCATCTTGTGGTTTGCGCTTTTCTGCAACATTCAGCCGACCTAAAATTTTGATACGGGCAGTCACCGCAACAATGATTGCCAGTGGCATCTCATACACTGTATGCAACACACCATCAATACGAAAACGTACCTTACCTGTCTCACGACGTGGCTCTAAATGGATATCACTAGCTCGTTGCTCAAAGGCATATTGCAACAGCCAATCAACAACTCTAACAATATGCTGGTCATTGGCATCAGGATTAGTATTGTCACCCAATTGCAATAATGCTTCGACATTGGTCACATCGGCAGCTGCACGCTTATGGACACTATTTGCGCCTGCAATCGCTTGGGTGACTTGATAGAACTCTTGACGGTAACGTTTGATCTGCTCAGGATTGATATAGACCGTACGATAGCTTTTTGATTTGATCAATTTTTCAATACTTGAGTGCCAGTCAGTATAAAAAGGCTGATCTGTTCCGATAATCACTTCGTCTACAGCGACCTCAATCGGTAGAATATGCTGTGAACGTGCATATTCAAATGACATCAATTGTGTGACCGCAGGGACATCAACTTTTAGAGGGTCAATACGAACGAGAGTCATATCTGCTTTAGCCGCCAACCACTGGTTGAGCCAAGCCAAAGTTAATTTATTTTCAGCGCTAATGTCCGTCGCATGGCCATTAGGCAAGCCGAATTCACTAATCGTTAGCAAAGGGTGCTGCGCTTTGTCGCGACGGCTAGTAATGACTAGGTTATAGCCGCGTTGGTCAATCACTTTATCTGCCAATAGCTCATCTAGACACCAACGCAAATCAATCACTATCGAGTACTGTTGAGCAGACATATCTATCTTCTTCTATTATTTTAAAATGTGTTGTCAAAAACGATACCAATGCAAGCCAGCTACACCGTAACCACAGCGATTATCTGTAGCTGTCCTGATTCTATCAACTGAAAACTTACATCAACGGATTTATAACGCATAACAAATGGCGTAGCGATCTCTGTCCGTCGATAAGCTGGACGCGGGTCTTGGGCAATTAGCTCTCTGATAATACTCATATCTGAGGCTATCAATTGATTTTGTATACGATGAATCGTAGACGCAACTGTCGCACTGTTCGACCCAGTATTTGCGTCTTTAATACTTGTATCATTGTTATTAGCATCACTAGGCTCGCCTACGCTTACTAGCATCATAAACTGTTCGTTAGCAGCATCGGTCACAGTCACAGTTAATAACTCTGGAGCAGTTGGTGCAAAACCACTCTCTGCCTGAATCAGTGCATCACTATAGGCCACATATGGCTTTATATCGACGATTGGCGTGCCGTCTATCATATCAGCACCTTCGATAATCAATAATACACGACCTTGAACTATTTTGACTTGCTCGAGCTTGACAACAGACAGGCCTAGTCCTGAAGGACGATACATACTGCGACTGGCAAACACCCCTATTCTTTGATTACCACCCAATCTTGGTGGGCGTACTTGAGCGCGAAAACGAGTACTGGTTTCATTGTTATTTTTATATCGATAATTATGATGAAACTGCCAATTCACCCATATATGACTAAACTTATCCAAACCATCAAATGCAGCTGGCGTATCATATGGCGCTAACATCTCAATGACACTAGTCAGAGCAACCAGGTTTGGCTGGCGCGGCGCACCAAATTTTTGTGACAGCGGCGCACGGTGATAGCCAATGACAGGAGCTTGATGGTAGTTATCTAACAGGGGATTCTCATTAAGCATATACCAACTCCAGTAATACAAAACTGTCTTGATAAAGCAGTTTTGCCAAATGATACAAAATTACTCACTAACGATATTCCATTTTATCATGCTAGACAATCACTGCTAGACGGATTTTTATTTTAAAGTTTGGTATTATGAGCAAGAAATTTGATGAGAGTCATTTACATTTGGGCGATATGACCAGTAATGCTGTCATCGTTGACGCAAATTTACTATGTCTAATGACTTAATATTTGGCTATATATAAGCTGATAAACCAGCTGTACTGCGCTTATCCATCATTTACTCGTTCATAAAAATAGCAGTTTCGACAACGATCAAAAGACTGATACGTTTTTATAATGTTCAATTTAACATTGAAAATTCTGATTTAATACTTATTCAAACTTAACACACAAATAACAACTTATTAACGAGGACTTTATGTCAAAACTTCGCACCGAAACGGTCACAGAGGTTCATCACTGGAATGACTCTCTATTTAGTATCAAAACCACTCGTGACGATGGCTTGCGCTTTCGTAATGGCGAATTTGCGATGATTGGACTTGTTGTTGATGGCAAGCCACTATTACGCGCTTATTCAATTGCTAGCCCTAACTATGAAGATCATTTAGAATTCTTTTCTATTAAAGTTCAAGATGGTCCATTAACTTCGCGCTTACAGCATATCAAAGTAGGTGATGAGCTGTTAGTCAGTAAAAAACCAACGGGCACACTAGTATTGGACGATCTGCTACCAGGTAAGAACCTTTACATGCTCTCTACTGGTACTGGCCTTGCTCCTTTCTTGTCACTAGCACGTGATCCTGAAGTGTATGAGCGTTTTGACAAAATCATCTTAGTACATGGCGTACGTCATGTTCATGATTTGGCTTACCGTGAAATGTTTGAAAATGAGCTGCCTAATGATGAAATCTTTGGTGAATGGTATCGCGAAAAATTCATCTATTATCCAACCGTTACGCGTGAAGAGTTTAGAAACCAAGGTCGTGTCACTGATTTGATGAAATCAGGCAAATTGTTTGAAGATATTGGTTTACCGCCAATGAATAAGGATGATGACCGTGTCATGCTTTGTGGCAGTATGCCGTTTAATGCTGAGGTTTCTGCCATTTTAGATAACTTTGGCTTGACTGTTTCACCACGTATGGGTGTGCAAGCAGATTACGCAGTTGAGCGTGCCTTTGTCGGCTAGAATGATGCTATTTAGCATCATTAGAACAAATGAAAAATTGTATAAAATAATACTTGACGCATGTAAATAGGCTGCTATAATACGCAGCCTATACAGTCAACACTGTAGCCCAATTAGATAGTATTTAGTCAATAGCTATTATCACCTAACATGCCAGTGTGATGGAATTGGTAGACATGACGGATTCAAAATCCGTTGCCTTTAAAAGCGTGTCGGTTCGAGTCCGACCACTGGTACCATTATTTAGTACAAATTAGCCTCCTTTATCGGAGGTTTTTTTGTGCTTATTATTTATATTTGTTTTAATAAATTCCTAGCTTGTTTATATCGATACTTCAAATGGCATGACAGCGCTTATCTTAATCGGTACCGCATAACTCCATGGCATGCCAGCACTACAATAAAAATATCCATCATTAAACGATACGATATAAGCGGTAAAATCATTACCACACTGATCCATCATCGCTTGTTCATCGCTTTCATCACACACTGCGCACCATATATTTTCATCACCGCGCGCTAACATTGCTCTTGTCAAATCGCTCCCTTTTAATTCATGACTCATCATCAGCTCCTTAATTATCTTGAACTTTCTCATTACTATTTTTTTAGAAAGTTAATTTACCAGTATTCAATTCATAAGTTTGGTATGAGCTATAAACAATGTCTTATCAGGTAAATACAATTCCTATAAAAGACCATTTATTACTTTCATAACTATTGATTATCGTGGTTAATATATTGTAAAACGATAGCATTAGAACTGTAACATACAACTATAATATTCATGATGGAAGGCGATAATATTCAGACAGGCGGTATGGAAAATCTGAAAAACTTAAGGTATGTACCATACAGAACATCTATTAGTAAACATATGTTAAATAAATTGAATTTATTAGTGTTTTAACGCCATATATCTCTGACTATTAACCTTACACTATATTTAATTATTGATATATAAATTATTCAGATATTGCCATATTTTTATGGTTCTATATTCGAAAAACCCCTTTACCGTTTAATAATCGATACTAAAATAAAAGTATTGAGTGATGTAAAATATTAACCATGAAAACTCCTACAGCGTCCAGTCCACGTAAAATCATTCATATAGATATGGATGCGTTTTATGCCAGTGTAGAACAACGTGACTTCCCAGAATTACGGGGCAAGCCACTAGTGGTTGGTGGAGATCCAAATGGTCGCGGTGTTGTAGCAGCGGCTAGCTATGAGGTACGTCAGTTTGGGGTGCGCTCAGCCATGTCTTGTTATGAGGCTCGCAAACGTTGTCCAGAAGTCATATTTGTCAGACCACGTTTTGAAGTATATCGAGCTGTTAGCAGCGATATTCGCAATATCATGTACAGCTTAACGCCTCATGTTGAGCCATTATCGCTAGATGAAGCTTATCTTGATGTCACTGGTCTTACCGTACATAAAGGCTCAGCAACATTGATGGCCAACTGGTTAAGAGCACAAATATTACAACATACAGAATTGACCGCGTCTGCTGGCGTGTCCTTCAACAAAATGTTGGCCAAGATTGCCTCTGATATCAATAAGCCTAACGGCACCGCTATTATCACGCCAGAAGACGCTGATGCTTTTATCAGCACACTACCTATTGAACGATTTCATGGGATAGGTAAAGCAACGGCAAGACGATTACATGCAATGGGCGTGACTAACGGTGCTGATCTACGCCGTATGTCAGCCGAAGTATTGATTGATGAGTTTGGTAAGCGAGGACAGTTTTATCATGATATCGCTCATGGTCGGGATGAACGCGCTGTCAAATCTGAGCGCTTGCATAAGTCTGTTGGTTCGGAGACTACTTTTAGAGAAAACCTAAACGATGACACGGCGTTACGTGTACAAATCTATGAACAAAACGCGGATGCCTTCGCGCAACTGCACAAAAAAAATCTCGTCGCTCATACTATAACGCTCAAGGTTAAGTATGCTGACTTTACTCAGATTACCCGTACACACACGCTAACCACCGCTTTTAGTAGTGCTGAATCTGCTCATTACTGGTTAGACAAGTTATTCTTAGATATTCCGCGCCAGCTCCCTATCCGATTAGTCGGGGTCACTTTTTCGTCATTGACACCTGCAGCTCAACTATTGCCTCAATTAAATTTATTTGAGTAAAATAAGTGAAAGCTAACGTGATAAACATTAGGACAGTTAAATATTTTTGCTT